>DATKFT010000316.1:0-3200 GCA_035544335.1 Pseudorhodoferax sp. | reverse complement strand
GGCCGTGGGCCCCGCCGTGCCGGCCGAGGTCAAGACGCTCAAGGAGTTCCTGGCCTGGGCCAAGGCCCACCCCGACAAGGCCAGCTACGGCACGCCGGGCGCGGGCTCCATGCCGCACCTGCTGGGCGCGCTGCTGGGCATCCGCGCGGGCGTGGACATCAAGCACGTGCCCTACCGCGGCACCGTGCCCAGCATCACCGACCTCGTGGGCGGGCAGATCGCCGCCGCCATGAACCCCAGCGGCGACTACCTGCAGTACATCAAGGCCGGCCGCGTGCGCGTGCTGGCCACCTCGGGCAAGACGCGCTCGCCCTACCTGCCCGAGGTGCCGACCTTCAGCGAGCTGGGCTACCCCGACGTGACCTCGGAGGAGTGGTTCGGCTTCTACGCGCCGGCCCGGACGCCGGCCGCGACGCTGGCCGCCGCCAATGCCGCGATCACCGCGGCGCTCAAGGACAAGACCGTCGTCGACGCGCTGGCCCTCGTGGGCCTGGTCGCGCACGGCAGCACGCCGCAGGCGATGGCGGCCGACCAGAAGGCCGAATTCGAGCGCTGGGGTCCGCTCGTCAAGCAGATCGGCTTCACGGCCGAATCCTGACCCCCTGATCCCCTGACGCCACCCACCACCACCGGAGGAGACACCAGATGCCGAAGAGCACTTTCCCCCTTGCCGCCGCACTCGCGCCGGCCCTGCTGCTGGCCGCCTGCGGCGGCTCGGGCGACGACGACCTGCCGCGTCTGGCCGCGGCCACGCCGGCCGCGCTGCTGTCCTGCACCGACCTCGCGGGCAGGATCGCTTTTGCCAACACCACGATCACGGCCGCCGAATCCATCGCCGCCGGCACGCTCAAGATCGCCGGCAAGGACGTGCCCGAGCACTGCCGCGTGACCGGCCGCATGTTCGAGCGCGTGAGCGCCGTGGACGGGCAAAGCTACGCCATCGGCTTCGAGATGCGCATGCCCACGCGCTGGAACGGCCGCTTCTTCTACCAGGCCAACGGCGGCCTGGACGGCAGCATCGGCACGGCCGCGGGCGGCATCGGCGGCGGCGGACCGCTGGACACGGCCCTGAACAAGGGTTTCGCCGTGCTGAGCTCGGACGCCGGCCATGCCGGCGCGCTCGGCCCCTTCTTCGGCCTGGACCCGCAGGCCCGGCTGGACTACGGCTACCAGGCCGTGGGCAAGCTCACGCCCATGGCCAGGAGCGCGATCCAGACCGCCTACGGCAAGGCGCCCGACCGGTCCTACCTGGGTGGCTGCTCCAACGGCGGGCGCCACGCCATGGTGGCGGCCTCGCGCTACGCCGAGCAGTACGACGGCATCCTCGCGGGCAACCCCGGCACGCGGTTGCCGCGCGCGGCGATCGCCAACATCGCGGGCGCCAAGACCTACGCGGCCCTCGCGACGACCCCGGGCGAGCTGGGCACCGGCTTCACGCAGGCCGAGCGCGCGCTCGTGGGCCAGGCGGTGCTGGCCAAGTGCGATGCGCTCGACGGCGCCGTCGATGGCCTCGTGCAGGACATCGCTGCCTGCCAGGCCGCGTTCGACCTGGCCCGCGACCTGCCGACCTGCAGCGGCGCGCGCGACGGTAGCTGCCTGAGTGCGGCGCAGAAGACCGGCATCGCCGCCCTGTTCAAGGGCGCCACGACCGAGAGCGGCACCAAGATCTACGCCAGCTTCCCCTACGACAACGGCCTGCAGACCACGGGCTGGGCCGGCTGGAAGTTCAGCAACTCCCTGAGCCTGGACACGGGCGCCGTGGGCTTCGTCTGGCAGGTGCCGCCGGAGGACCGCACGGCGTTCAACGGCACCAGCTTCGCGCTCACGGGCAACCTGGACAGCATGCTCGCCAAGGTGCAGGCCACCAACGCCACCTACACCGAGAGCGCGCTGTCGTTCATGCTGCCCACCGACTACGGCAGGCTGCCCGCGCTCAAGGGCCGCGGCGCCAAGCTCATGGTCTACCACGGCACGGCCGACCCGATCTTCTCCAGCGACGACACGGTGGACTGGTACCAGGCCCTGCGCCGGGACAACGGCGGCGACGCCTCCGACTTCGCGCGCCTGTTCCTCGTGCCCGGCATGAACCACTGCGCCGGCGGGCCGGCCACCGAGCAGTTCGACATGCTCGACGCCTTGGTCAACTGGGTCGAGCAGGGCCAGGCGCCCGACAGCGTGGTCGCCAGCGCACGCGGCGCCGGCAACGCCGGTGGCGTGAACGCCGATGTGCCAGCCAACTGGGCCGCCGACCGCACGCGCCCGCTGTGCCCCTACCCCCAGGTCGCCCGCTACAACGGCAGCGGCAGCCTGGAACTCGCCAGCAGCTTCAGCTGCAAATAAAGCCCCTCCCGCACCCCACCGCCATGGACTACCTGCCCCGCCCCGACGACATCCGCTTCCTGCTGCACGAGGTCCTGGGCGCAGGGGCGCAATGGCGCGCGCTGCCGGCCTTCGCCGAGGTCGACGACGCGCTGGCGGACCCGGTGCTCGAGGAGGCCGGCAGGTTCGTGGCCACGGCCATCGCGCCGCTGAACCGCGCGGGGGACGAGACCGGCTGCCGCTTCGAGGCCGGCGCGGTCACGACGCCACCGGGCTTTCGCGCGGCCTACCAGGCCTTCCGGCAGGCCGGCTGGCCGGCCCTGTCCGCGGACCCGGTCCATGGCGGCCAGGGCCTGCCGGCCGTGCTCGAGGCCGTGCTCTACGAATGGCTGTCGGCCGCCAACCAGGGCTTCACGATGGCGCCGGGCCTGCTGCACGGCGCCTACGAGTGCTTGAAGCACCACGGCAGCCCGGAGCTCAAGGACCGCTACCTGGCCCAGCTCGCGACGGGCGAATGGCTGGCAACCATGTGCCTGACGGAGGCCCAGGCCGGCAGCGACCTGGGCCTGGTGCGCACGCGCGCCGTGCCGCAGGCCGATGGCGCGCTGCACGTGAGCGGCAGCAAGATCTTCATCTCGGGCGGCGAGCACGATCTCACGGACAACATCGTGCACCTGGTGCTGTGCCGGATGCAGGAACCCGGCAAAGAGACGCCGCCCGGCCCCAAGGGCCTGTCGCTCGCGCTCGTGCCCAAGCTGCTGCCGGACGGCCGCCGCAACGCGGTGTTCTGCGAGCGCATCGAGCAGAAGATGGGCCTGCACGCCAGCCCCACCTGCGCGATGCGCTTCGACGAGGCCACGGGCTGGCTGATCGGCGAGCCG
>DATKFT010000315.1:0-9117 GCA_035544335.1 Pseudorhodoferax sp. | reverse complement strand
GGCCAGCAGGCCGGCCGTGAGGCCGCCGAACGAGAAGCCCACGAGGTCGCAGCGCTGCGCGCCCAGCAGCGCGGCCAGGCCCGCTTCGAGCGCGGGCGCCACATCGTCGGCATCGCCGCCGCCGGGCGGCCGCGCGGAATCGCCAAAGCCCGGCAGGTCGGGCACCAGCACCTGGCGGCCGGCAGCCACCAGCGCGTCGATGTTGCGCACCCAGTGGGTCCAGCTGCCGCTGCCGCCGTGCAGGAGCACGACCGGACCGGCGGGTCCGGCATCGGCGGGCCCCCAGCGGTGCCACAGGATGTGGCCGTCGCCGCACGGCGTTTGCAGGACTTGGGCGGCGGCCTCAAGCCGCGTGATCGGATCGGGAAGAACGGACATCGCCGGTTTATACCGCCAGGCCTTTCATGCCGCTGTCACCGGCGCTCGCGACCATGGCCCGCTTTGCTGTTGAACGAATGGGAGTTTCGATGACGATGTGGCGCAAGGGCCTGGTGGCCGTGGCGGTGACGGCACTGGTGGCGGCCGCGGTGACGGGGTGTGGCGGCTCCGACGACGAGGGCCAGCCGCTGGACCTGACCATCCTGCACATCAACGACCACCATTCCACGCTGGAAGGCAAGAGCAAGACGCTCAAGCTCTCGGCCGGCGGCGCACCCGTGGACGTGGCCGTGGACGCAGGCGGCTTCCCGCGCGTGACGGCCGCCATCGCGGCGCTGGCCGCGCAATCGCCCAATGTGCTCAAGCTGCATGCCGGCGACGCGCTGACGGGCACGCTGTACTTCAACCGCGCGGGCGCCGACGGCGAGGCCGACGCGGCCATGATGAACACGGTCTGCTTCGACGCGTTCACGCTGGGCAACCACGAGTTCGACAAGGGCGACACCGGCCTCAAGGGCTTCCTCGACCGGCTGCAGGCGGGCAGCTGCAAGACGCCGGTGCTGAGCGCCAACGTGAAGTTCGGTCCCAACTCGGCGCTCCACGCGAGCCGCGCGCCGGGCCGCGTGAACCCCTCCACCGTGGTCGAACGCGGCGGCCAGAAGATCGGCATCGTGGGTCTGACCATTGCGGGCAAGACCAAGGCCTCGTCCAGCCCCGACGCGGACACGACGTTCGAGGACGAAGCCGTGGCCGCGCAGCGCGAGATCGACAGGCTGCGCGCACAGGGCATCGACAAGATCATCGTCATGAGCCACATCGGCTACGACGACGACAAGCAGGTCATCGCCAAGCTGTCGGGCGTGGACGTGGTCGTGGGCGCCGATTCGCACACGCTGCTGGGCCCGGCCGGCCTGGCCAGCACGGGCGTGGGCACGCCGGGCGGCGCCTATCCCACGCGCGTGGCCGACAAGGACGGCAAGCCCGTCTGCCTGGTGCAGGCCTGGGAGTACGCGCAGGTGGTCGGCGAGCTCAGGGTCAGCTTCGACGCCAAGGGCGAGGTGAGCAACTGCGCGGGCACGCCGCATGTGCTGATCGGCGACAACTACAGCGTGGCCGGCCAGCCGGCCACGGCGGCCCAGCGCCAGGCCATCGCGGCCAGCGTCGCGGCCACGGGCTTTCTGCGCGTGACGGCGCCGCAGCCCGCGGCCCAGGCCGTGCTGCAACCGTTCAAGGACAAGGTCGCGGTGTTCAACCAGACCCAGGTGGCGGTCGCGCCGGCCGAGCTGTGCTCGCGCCGCGTGCCCGGCGGCCCGGGCTCGGCCGACTACAGCCGCTCCAGCGTGGCCTGCAATGCCGAAGGCAGCGTGAGCCTGCGTGGCGGCGACATCCAGCAGCTCGTGGCCCAGGCCTACCTGGAGGTCGCGAACAAGAACTACGGCGGCGCCGACATCACGCTGCAAAGCGGCGGCGGCGTGCGCATCCCGCTGCAGGGCGTGACGACGGCGGCCCAGGCCATCCAGGTGCTGCCCTTCGGCAACATGCTGTTCCGCCTCGACGTGACGGGCCAGGAGGTCAAGGGCATGCTGGAAGACGGCCTGGAGGCGGTCTACGGCCAGGGCGGCTCGACCGGCCCCTACCCCTACACGGGCGGCATGCGCTTTGACGTGAACGTGCCGGCCGGCTTCGGCCGCCGCGTGAGCGGCATCGAGGTGCACGACAAGGCCACGGGCAACTGGGTGGCACTGGACCCGGCCAGGACCTACAAGCTGTTCGTGCTGAGCTTCAACGCCACGGGCGGCGACGGCTACAAGACGCTGGCGGCCGTGCCCGCCGCGCGCCGGCTGGACATCGGCGTGCTCGACGCCGACGTGTTCTTGAGCTACATCGAAGGCCTGGGCAAGGACGCCACGACCGGCCTGCCCGTGCTGGCCCGCCTGCCGCACACGCTGTACAGCACCAGGAGCTTCGCCGGGCCGAACTGAGGCCCTGTCCCCAGCCCAGCTTACGCCGGCAGCCTGAGCGTGAACACCACGTAGGGCTCGGCGTAGGCGTATTCCAGCGTGCCGCCGTGCGCGCGCGCGATCTGGTGCGCGAGGTACAGGCCCAGGCGCAGGCCGTCCGCGCTGGCGCCCACGCTGGCCGCGCCGGGCCGGAACGGGTCGAACAAGGCGGCCAGCACGGGCGGCGGGATCTCCGGCGCGACATTGCTGACCTCCAGCACCGCGCCACCGTCCTCGGCGCGCAGCTGCACCACCACGGTCTCGTCGGGGCTGCCATGGCGGCTCGCGTTGCCGACCAGGCAGGCCAGCAGCTGGCGCAGCCGCAGGGCATGGCCCGGCAGCACCAGGCTGCGCGGCAGCTCGCGCACGAAGCGCGGTGCCGATGGCAGCGCCTCGGCCTCGTCCACCGCGGCCGCCACGAGGGCGCCCAGGTCCAAGGCCACGCGCTCCAGTTCCAGGCCGCTGCTGCGCATGTGCGCCGCGTCCAGCACCTGGGCCACGAGGCGCTGCATGCGGCCGGCGGCCGGCTGGGGACCGGGCACCGCGCCGTCCACACCGGCGCTCAGCAGCGCCAGCAGGTGGCTGCGCGCACGGTCCAGGTCGGCGCCGCGCGCCGCACTGGCACGTGCCAGTTCGCTGAGCAGCGGCCGGGCGATCTCCAGGTCGGTCTCGCTCCAGGGCACGCAGCGGCCGCGCACGGTTTCCTTCCAGACCTCGAAGCTGCCGCGCGGCGTGAGCCGCGGCCCCAGCGGGCCATGGCGGTACTCCTTCTCGGGCCGGCCGCCCCAGGCGATGGTCTCCACCTGCTCCTTGCGCAGCAGCACGAGCCAGCCGTCGGCCGCATCGGAGAAACGCATCGCCAGCAGGCCGCACCAGGGCCCCAGCGCCGTGCGCAGCGCCGGGACCATGCCCTCCTGCGTGTCGCGCGCCAGCATGCCGGTGCTGTCGGTCGGCTGCGTGGCCAGGAAGGCCAGCAACTCGCGCGCCGCCTCGGCCGGCACGCCGACCGCAGCCAACACCCGGCCGCGCTCGGCCAACAGCAGGCCCTGCGCGTCGAACATGTCCGTCAGCGCCCCGGCCTCCTGCACCAGGGCCAGCACGCCGTCCTCGGCATGCAGCAGCGTCTCGATGGTGCGCGCACGCACGCCGGCCGCGGCCGCCAGGCGCTGCGCGCTGGCGCGTGCGAGCGCGGTCTGCACATCGGCCGCCAGCACGTGGGCCAGCACATCGCAGGCACTGCGCACGCGGTAGGGCACATGGCGCGGCCGCCTGTGGTGGCAGGCCAGCATGCCCCAGAGCCGGCCCTGCACGACGATGGAGATGCTCATGGACGCGGCCACGCCCATGTTCGTGAGGTACTCGATGTGCACGGGTGAGACGCTGCGCAGCACGCTGTGCGACAGGTCCAGCGGCACGGCGTCCGCGTCCAGCGCCTCGATGGGCACGGCCTGGCTGCCCACCTCGACGATGGTGCGCAGCGTGTTGAGCAGGTACAGCCGGCGCGCCTGGGCCGGGATGTCGCTGGCCGGGTAGCGCCGGCCGACGAAGGGCTCCAGCGCGGCGTCGCGCGCCTCGGCCACCACGTCGCCGCTGTCGTCGTGGCGGAAGCGGTAGGCCATCACGCGGTCAAAGCCGGTCAGCGCGCGCACCTCCTGCGCGGCCACGCTGAGCAGGTCGTCCACCGTGCGCTGGCGCTTGAGCCGCACCAGCGCCTTGTGGCCCTTGAAGGCATCGTCGGCCAGCCCAGCGGCCTCGTCGCCGAGCCGTTCGAGCTCCAGCAGCAGCTGCTGGCCCTGGCGGTGGCCGATCAGCTCGAATGGCCGGCCGGCCAGCGCGACCTCGATGGCCATGGGCTGCACTTCGCCGGCCTCGCCGCCCAGGCACTCCTGCACCAGGCCCTGCATGGCGGCATCGGCCATGAAGCAGGTCTGCTCCAGTGGCTGGCCCAGCACGGGCGCGGCCGCGCCCAGCATGGCGGCGGCATTGGCGCTGCGGTGCGACAGGCGGCCGTCGGCGCCGAAGGCCAGCAGCACGCCGTGCGACTGGATGCGGCCGGGAATGTGGATGGGCTCCTGGTCGCAGTTGGACAGGCCCAGCGCAGCGGTGCTCATGCGGCGATCCAGCCGCCGCGCCGAAACCGCGCCAGCAGGTCTTCGAAGGCCCAGCAGGCCGCGTCCCCGGCGGCCGCCACATCGGCCGGTTGCACGAGCGCGGCGCGCAGCGCCTGCAGGAAGCCCTGCCAGTGCGCGCCCGTGCCGGCGCCGCGACCTTCCAGGTAGCGCAGCGGTGCGCGCACGCCGGCGCGGCGCAGCCGCTGGTGCAGCACGCGGCCGCCGAGCTGCGAGCCCTCGACCACATAGGCCACGCCCCAGGCCGCGGCGTCGGTGTCCATGGGAGGCCGGACCTGGCCGGCGGGTTCGCCCGCGAGTCCGGCATCGGCCAGGTCGGCGCGCAGCGTCTGCAGCAGGCCCTGGCCTGCGCCGGCGCGCTGCAGCAGCGGCGCGAGGTCCGACAGCCAGCCATGCAGCACGCACAGATGCGCGTGGTAGTGCTGCAGGGACTGGGCGGCATCGGCCGGCTGGGCCAGCGGCAGCTGGCTGTCCAGTTGCGCATGCAAGGCGCCGGTGGCGCTGCGCAGCGCCTGCACGGGATCGCCCTGTGCGCTAGCTCGGCTGGCGTCGTTTGGCAAGGAAGAAATCGTCCCGATCGAAAGGTAAATACGGGACGATCTTAAATGCCGCGGCGCGCGGCGTCCTACATCATTTGATGGCCCGGCATCGCCGCCGCGCCAGCAGCAGGGCCAGGGCCGCGGCACCGAGCAGTGCCGCGGCGGGCGGCTCCGGCACCTCGCCGGTCGGCCCGAAGCCCAGCTGCAGGCTGGCCACGCGCTGCAGCGCCAGCGCATCGCGCGCGGAGATGCCCAGGTCGCGCGCGGCGATCTCGGACGCGCCGAACGCGGCCGGGTCCAGGCCCGTCAGCGTGCCGTACAGCGTCAGCGCACTCAGGTAGGAACCGTACCGGCTGGCGTGCGTGCCGTCGTCCCACCACAGGTCGGGCAGGCCGGCGTCGGGCGCATAGTGGTTGGCCGTGGCCACGCCCATGGCCAACGCCAGCATGAAGGCATCGCCCACGGGCGCCACGGCCGTGACGCCGCCGCTGCCGTCGGCGCCGGCGTCCTGCGCGGCCTGCGCATAGGCCTCGCGCAGGTCGTCCGCCATGTCCTGCAGCGAGGCGTAGAACGAGGTCGCCGGCGTGTCCGTGAAGCGGACCTCGCCGGTGACGGGATCGGTGACCGTCGTGAACGGCGCATTGACGAGGTTGGGCCGGGCCCAGGTCTGGTACAGGTAGACCTGGGTGTCGGCGCTGGCGTTGGGATTGGCCGGGATCTCGCGCAGCGTGCCGCAGGTGCCCGCGGAGGCGCCCGTGATCGCGGCGCAGGCGGCGTTGCTGCCGCCGATCAGCTCGCGCTCGCGGTAGGCCAGCGCCTGGCCCTGGTGGATGTAGTTCTCCAGCAGCTTCACATAGGTGTTGAAGTAGGCCGGGTTGGATGCGAGCCCGGCCTGCTTGGGCAGCGCCTCGTCGCTCTGCTCCTGCAGCACGACCTTGCTCCAGGCCTGGCTGGCGATGTTGCCGCGCAGATCCCAGTCGGCCGGGTTGCTGTTGAGGAAATGGCCGCGCAGCGAGGCCGCGTTGCGCGTGGACAGCGCCACGTCGTAGTCGAGCCCGGCCTGCACCGTCAGCTGCTTGAAGATGCCGGCCACGCCGCCCCAGGGGTGCGGCTCGAAGGCGTTGCTGCCGGTGCCGTTGGCCGCGGCCATGTTGGCCGTGAGGTCGCGCACGTTGGCCGCGTTGTAGCTCATGACCGGGTCGACGCGGCCGAAGGTGTAGCTGTTGCCGACGAACAGCACGCTGATGGGATCGGCCTGCGCGGCCGCGCAGGCCAGCAGCGCCGGCAGTGCCAGGGCGCGCAGCGTGGCGCGCAGGGAGGGGCGGTTCATGGATCTGTCTCCGTCATGCTTGGGGCGCCGATGCTAGGACGGCCTCCAGGACAGATCAAATAGCGCAAACCGCTGCGCCGCATATGTTTTGCATATGCGGCGCCGGGTGGGCCGGCGCGGACCGCGGCTACTGCCGCGCCGTGCGCACGCTGGCCGGCACCGCCCCCGGGTGGCTGGTGCGCCAGGGATTGATGTCCAGCCCGCCGCGCCGCGTGTAGCGCGCGTAGACGGTCAGCTTGGTCGGGCGGCAGCGCCGCCAGATGTCCATGAAGATGCGTTCCACGCACTGCTCGTGGAACTCGTTGTGGTTGCGAAAGCTCACGATGTAGCGCAGCAGCCCGGCCTGGTCGATCTGCGGACCGCTGTAGGCGATCTGCACGCTGCCCCAGTCGGGCTGGCCGGTCACCAGGCAGTTGCTCTTGAGCAGGTCGGAGCTCAGCACCTCGCTCACGGGGGCTTCGTCGAAGGCGGCCGTCAGCAGCTCGGGCGCGGGCGTGTAGCGGTCGCAGTCCAGGTCCAGCCGGTCCAGGCGCAGGCCGTCGAGCTCGTGGATGGGCTGCTGGTCGAACTGCTCGGGCAGGATCAGGCGCACGCCGATGGTCGAGGGGGTGTCGCTGCCGCGCCAGACGGCCTCGGACAGGTCTTCGCGCAGCCGCGTGCGCACGGCGTCGGCGCCGTCCATGCGGGTGTTCGTGAAGCTGCCCAGGTACAGCTTGAAGGACTTGCTCTCGACGATGTTGGGCGTCTCGCAGGGCACCGTGAACTGCGCAAGCGCCACCTGCGGCTTGCCGCGCGGATTGAGCCAGCTCAGCTCGTAGGCCGTCCAGAGGTCGGCGCCGAAGAAGGGAGGCTGGCCGCTGGCGCCGATCTCGGCGCGCTTTTCGGCGCGCGCGATCGGGAACAGCAGCGCAGCGTCGTAATGGTCGGCATAGGGCGAGGCCTTGCCGAGCGGGGAGTTGTCAGGCGAATTCACGTTCTCTGAGCCACTTGGTGGCGATCCATTTCTCTCCGGCCACCACCGGTGCGCCGCCATGCAGCGTGCGCGTGCTCGGGTGGGGCCGCTCGTAACTGAAGAACACGGCGTTGCCGCGCTTGGGCGCGACCTCCAGCCGCACGTCGGGGAACACGGTGCCGCCACCGCGCTCGGGCTCGCCCAGGTACATGACCAGCGTGCCCACGCGCTGGCCGCCGCGCTTCAAGATGGTGGGCGTGCCGGGTTCGCGCGGGTCGAAGTAGTCGTAGTGCGGCTTGTACTCGGTGCCGGGGCCGTAGCGCAGGATCTGCAGTCCTTCGCCATTTTCCAGCGGCCAGCGCAGCAGCTGCGCGATGCGCTGCTCGATGCGCTCGATCAGCGGCGTCTCGCCGCGCTGGAAGAACATGCCGTCGCTGGTGCGGTCCACGTTGATCTCTTCGCCGCCGGTCTTGGTCTCCACCGTGCGCGAGCGCGCCATGCGCGGATGCGCCAGCGCGATCAGCGCCTCGCACTCCTCGTCCGACAGCAGGTTGCCGAACACCACGATGCGCGGCGCCTGCTGGGCGCTGAGCACGTGCACGCGCCGGTCGCCCGCGTCCACATACAGCGGCGCCTCGTCCAGCGGCGGCTCGGGCACGGTCAGCGCGGGCGGCAGGGCATCGACCGTGGCCGGGGCACCCTGCGCCGCCAGGTGCTCGCGCAGCGTGGTCTCCATGGCCTCGATGGCGACATCCTCGTCCCAGCCGGCCTCGCGCATGGCCTTGAGCACCGCGTCCGGCGCATGGCCGGACTGGGCCTGCTCGACGATCCACTGGCGCAGCTGCGGCGTGATGGCTTGTGTGGGTGCGTTGGCAGACATGCGACTCCTTTGACTTGCGGTGTTCAGGCGGCGGGTTCCGAGCGGCGGCGGAACACCAGCCGGTTGGGCTCGGAGGCCTGTTCGTCGTAGGCATAGCCTTCCATGTCGAACTGGCGCAGCTTGGCCGGCGTGGCGATGCGGTGGACGATGGCGTAGCGCGCCATCAGGCCGCGTGCGCGCTTCGCGAAGAAGCTGACAACCTTGTAGTTGCCGGCTTTGTACTCCTCGAACACGCACTCGACCACCCGGGCTTGCAGCAGCTTGCGGTCCACGGCCTTGAAGTACTCCTGCGAGGCCAGGTTGACCACGGTGGGCTGGCGGCTCGCGGCGAGCTCGGCGTCCAGGTACTGGGCGATGCGGCCGCCCCAGAACTGGTACAGGTTGCTGCCGCGCGGCGTGGCCAAGGCCGTGCCCATCTCCAGCCGGTAGGGCTGCATGCGGTCCAGCGGACGCAGCACGCCGTACAGGCCCGAGAGGATGCGCAGGTGCTTCTGCGCCCAGCGCAGGTCCTCCGGGCCCAGCGTGGCGGCCTGCAGGCCGCCGTAGACATCGCCGTTGAAGGCCAGCGCGGCCTGGCGCGCGTTGCGCGCCGTCGCACGCGGGCTGAAGGCCTGGTAGCGCGCGACGTTCAGCGCGGCCAGGCTGTCGCTCAGGTGCATCAGCGCCGCGATCTGCTGCGGGGACTGGCTGCGCAGCACCTCGATGAGTTCGGCGGACTGTTCGGGAAACAGGGGCTGGCTGTGGGGCACGTCGCCCAGGGGGGTTTCGTAGTCGAGGGATTTGGCAGGAGAAAGCAGGAACAGCATGGCGTGATGGAAGTGCGGCGCAAATTATGGGACACCGCCGCCAGCTCAGACGCCATGGCCGGCCTTGCCGGCCGCACCGCGCCGCGCGCTCTCGGCGCGCGCG
>DATKFT010000314.1:0-1845 GCA_035544335.1 Pseudorhodoferax sp. | reverse complement strand
GCTGTGTCATGGCGCCCCCTCCGTCCCGTCGCGCGATACCGCAGGTCCCGCCGGTCGGTGGCCGGCGCCTCTCGCGCTGGCGTCGATTCCCGCGCTGCGGGGCCCCTCACCGCGTGCGCTCATGGCGCCACCTCCTGGCTGTTGCGCTGGTCCACAGCGCGCGTTGGTCGGTGGCCGGCACCTCTCGCGCTGGCGTCGATCCCCGCGCGGCGGGGCCCCTCGCCGCGTGCGCTCATGGCGCCACCTCCGTCCCGGCGCGCGACAACACAGGTCCCGCCGGTCGGTGGCTGGCGCCTCTCGCGCTGGCGTCGATCCCCGCGCTGCGGGGGCCCCTCGCCGCGTGCGCTCATGGCGCCACCGGATGGAACACGCGCAGCCACTTGGGCGCCGGCAACCCCCAGCGCGACTGGATGTCGGCGGCCCGCGCCACGAGGTCGGCCCGCTCCGGGCGGCTGGGCGTGCGCTGGGCCAAGACCACGGTGTTGCCCTCGCGCGTGGGCCGGAAGGTCCAGACGGCGGCCTCGCCGAAGGCCGCGGCGATGCGCGCCAGGCTGGCCTCGTAGCTGGACGAGCGGCCGAACAGGTTCACGGTCATGGCGCCGTCCTCGGTCAGCAGGCGCCGGCAGTCGGCATAGAAGTCGGCGCTGTCCAGCACGGGCGAGGCGGCTTCCTCGTCGTACAGATCGACCTGCAGCGCATCCACGCTGCCGTGCAGCGTGGTGTCCAGCACCGCCAGGCCTGCGTCGGCCAGCCGCACCTGCAGCCGCGCGTCGTCGGGCGGCAGCTTGAACCAGCCGCGGCAGGCGGCGATCACCTGGGGATTGAGCTCGATGACCGTGGTGCGCATGCGCAGCTTCTTGTGGCAGAACTTGGTCAGCGCCCCGGCGCCCAGGCCCAGCTGCATGGCGTGGCGCTTGGTGATGCCGGCGGCCGGCACGAACAGCAGCCAGGCCATCATGCGCTGCACGTACTCCAGCTCGATGTCGTAGGGCGCGTCGATCAGCATCGAACCTTGCACCCATTCGGTGCCCAGGTGCAGCGTGCGCACCACGCCGTCGTCGGCAAATTGCACTTCGGGCAGCGCGGGCGGGGTGGATTTAGCGGCTTTTTTCATCGGGCGCAATTGTGGCCTGCCCAATGGCCTGCCCGCCCGCCCGCTCGTCCAGCAACGGCTGCAGCCGCGGCAAGGCCGCCAGCGCGCTGGCGGTCGTCGCGGCCTCCACGCGGGCCAGCGGCAGACCCCGCAGGGCCGCCAGCGTCCGGGCGATGCGTGGCAGCTCGGCCGGCGTGTTCAGGCCCTGGGGCTGGCCGGCGGCCCGTTCGGACTGGCGCACGTAGAGCCACTGCGGCGGAATGTCGGGCGCATCGGTCTCCAGCACGATGGCTTCCAGCGGCAGCGCGGTGGCCAGCGCGCGCAGCTGGCGCGCGGTGTCGAAGGTCATGGCGCCGCCAAAGCCCAGCTTGAGCCCCTGGGCCAGCACGGCGCGGGCCTGCTGCAGGCTGCCGTTGAAGGCGTGTGCGATGCCCAGCCAGTTGCCGGCACCGCCCGCCACCTCGCGCAGCTGGCGCAGCACGGCGTCGACGCTGCGGCGCGTGTGCACGATGACGGGCAGGCCGTGGCGCCTGGCCAGCTGCAGCTGCTGCCGGAAGAAATGCAGCTGGCGCTCCCGCATGGCCGGCGCGTTCAGTTCGGGTACGAAGAAGTCCAGCCCGATCTCGCCGACGGCGACCAGCCGCGGATCGCCGGCGTGGGCCGACAGCGCCGCGTCCAGCCGCGCCAGGTCGTCCGGGCCGGCGCGGGGCACGAACAGCGGGTGGATGCCCAGCGCGTAGGCGTCGCCCGTG
>DATKFT010000313.1:0-7240 GCA_035544335.1 Pseudorhodoferax sp. | reverse complement strand
AGCAGCTCTGGCAGCCAGCGTTCGCGCAGCGTGGCATTGCCGCTTTGCACGAGCAGCTCGGTCACCACGCGGTGGCCCCAGAACGTGAACGCGGCGGCCAGCGAGTGCTCGGCCAGCGCCGCCACCGCACGCACGGCATCGCGGATGTCGCCGCCCTGCCCGCCCAGCGCCTGTGGCACGCCGATGCCGGTCAGCCGCGCGCGCGCCAGCGCGGGCAGCACCTCGTCGGCGTGCGCGCTGCCCTGGTCCAGCGCCTCGGCGTGTGCGTCCAGCCAGCGCCGCAGGTCCTCAGCCAGCATGCGGCGCGCCCTCCTCGCCATAGGCACTGCCGCCCGGCAGAAAGGCCTGCAACTCGGGGTTGACCGGGCTGCGGCCCAGGTTGTTGGCGAAGTTGCACAGCGTGGCCAGGCTCACGCCCAGCACCACGTCCAGTGCCTGGCGGTCGTCGAAGCCCGCGCCACGGAAGGCCGCGAGCGCCGCATCGTCCACCGCGCCGCGGTGCGCGATCACGGCTTCGGTGAAGACGCGCACCGCGTCCAGCCGCGCATCGCCGGTCGCGCTGCCGGCCTGCAGCGCCACGACCTGGGCCTGCGGCAGCCTGGCCTGGCGCAGCGCCACCTTGCCGTGGCCGGCCAGGCAGAAGTCGCAGCCGTGGATGCGCGCGGCCGTGATCTGCACCACCTCGCGCGCGGGCAGGTCCAGCGCGCCGCGCGCGTTGATCTGGCCCACGCTCAGGTAGGTCTCCAGCGCCTCGGGCGCATTGGCCAGGATGCCGATCAGGTTGGGCAGGAAGCCGTTGGCCGCGGCGGCCTTCTCGACGAAGGCGCGGCTGCCTTCGGGCGCGCTCTGGGCGGTGTGCAGGGTGAGACGGGTCATGGGGTGCAGGAAATGGAGGGGATGGCGGCATGTTCGCCCGCGGCGAGCATGGCGGCTAGGGCCAGGCGTCGCTGCTTTGCTGCAGAACGTCGCAAGCCGGCCATGGCGCTCACCGCGGCACGCGGGTGCGTGCGCGCTGCCAGGCGCCGGGCTGCTCGCCGACCACGCGCTTGAAGACGCGTGCGAACGCCGCATACGAAGCATAGCCCACGGCCTCGGCCGCGCGCGCGATGGGCTCGCCCTGCTCCAGCCGCTGCGCGGCCAGCTGCATGCGCACGCGCAGCAGGAACTGCAGCGGCGACGGGCCGCAGGCCTCGCCGAACTGGCGGAAGAAGGCCGCGCGCGACAGGTGCACGCGGCGCGCCATCTCCTGCACGGTCCAGGCCAGCTCGGGCCGGGCGAGCAGGTCCGCCAGCAAGGGCGCGAAGCCGGGTCGGCGCAACAGCGCCCACAGGCCCTGCGGCGCGGCGCTCTCCTGGGCCGCGCGGCGCAGCGCGTAGAAGAACAGCAGCCCGCACAGCCGGTCCATGAGGGCCGAGGGCGCGCTGTCCTGGCGCCGCGCCTCGGCCAGCATCAGCGGGAACAGCGCCGCCGCGCCCTCGCCGCCCGCCTCGCCCGCGCGCAGCAGCACATGCGCGGGCAAGGTGGCCAGCAGCAGCGCGTGCAGCGGACCCTCGAACTCGAAGAAGCCGCAGGCCAGGCCCGTGGCACCCAGGCCGCCGGGCGCGGCGGTCAGCGGCTGCATGGCCTGGGGCGCGCAGGCGATCGCGCCATCGCTGTAGGGTGACAGGAAATGCGGCACGTCGCGCGGCAGCAGCACGCCGTCGCCCGTGGCCAGCGCCAGGGCCGGCCGGCCCGGGCTGTGCAGCCAGCAGCGGCCCTCGAGCACGAGGTGGAAGCTGGCCCGCGCGCGCCCCGCCGTGGAGGCGCGCCAGCGCCCGCAGTACTGGCCGACATGGAACACGGTCGCGCTCCAGCGCAGGCCGTCCAGCAGCCGGCCGGCCACGCGTTCGAATGCGCCGTCCGCGGACGGCGCGAGCGGCGCGAGCGGCGCGGGCGGCGCCACGGGCGCGCTCGGCGCCCAGGGGGTGGTGGTGGGAGGGGCGGCCCCGAGACACCAGTCCGCCCGCTCGGCGGGCCATGCCGGCCGTGGAGTCTGCTGCATCTGGCCCGCAGTGTCGGCCAGCCCTGCGGCGCGGCCAACGATCGAATGGTTCTGTGCTTATGCCATGCCGGCGCGCTAGCATGCGCGGCCTGCTACGCGCTTGCCATGACAGAACCCGCCCACGACGCGCCCCACCCAGTGGCTCCAGCGGCCACCGCCCCGCCCCGCGGCAACCCGCTGGAAGTGCTGTGGGCCTTCTTCCGACTGGGCCTGAGCTCCTTCGGCGGCCCGGTCGCGCACATCGCCTATTTCGAGGCCGAGTTCGTGCAGCGGCGCCGCTGGCTCAGCGCGGCGGGCTATGCCGACCTCGTGGCGCTGTGCCAGTTCCTGCCCGGCCCGTCCAGCAGCCAGATCGGCATGGGGCTGGGCCTGCAGCGCGCCGGGCTGGCCGGCGGCCTGTGCGCCTGGATCGGCTTCACGCTGCCTTCGGCGCTGCTGCTGATCGCGTTCGCCTACGGCATCACGGGCCATGCCGCACTGGCCGCATCGGGCGCCGTGCACGGCCTCAAGGTCGTCGCTGTCGCCATCGTGGCCCAGGCCGTCTGGAGCATGGCGCGCACGCTGTGCCCGGACCGGCCGCGTGCCGCGCTGGCCATTCTTGCCGCGCTGCTCACGCTGACGCTGCCCTCGGCGACGGGCCAGGTCGCGGCCATCGCGGCGGCCGGCCTGCTGGGCTGGCGTTGCCTGGCGCTGCCGCCGCCATGGGCCACCGCGCCCGCAGGCTACGGCGCCTCGCGTGCCGCACGCAGCACCGGCGTCGCCGCGCTGGCGCTGTTCGCACTGCTGCTGTTCGGGCTGCCGCTCGTCGCCCAGGCCACGGGCTCACCCATGTGGACCCTGGTCGATGGCTTCTTCCGCGCGGGCGCGCTCGTGTTCGGCGGCGGCCATGTGGTGCTGCCGCTGCTGCAGGCCGTGGTCGTGCCCTCGGGCGCGGTCGGCCAGGCGGAGTTCCTGGCCGGCTACGGCCTGGCCCAGGCCGTGCCGGGCCCCCTGTTCAGTTTCGCGGCCTACCTGGGCGCGGTGCTGCAGGGGCCGCTGCCGGGCTGGGCCGGCGGCCTGCTGCTGCTGGGTGCCGTGTTCGCGCCCGGCCTGCTGCTGGTGCTGGGCGCGCTGCCGTTCTGGGAGCGCTGGCGCGGCCAGCCCGCGCTGCGCGCCGCGCTGGCCGGCATCAACGCGGGCGTGGTGGGCCTGCTGCTGTCGGCGCTGTACGACCCGGTGTGGACCAGCGCCATCCACAGCCGCGCCGACTTCGGCATGGCGCTGGCCGCGTTCGGCCTGCTGGTGCATGGCCGCGTGTCACCGGTCGCCGTGGTGGCGCTCGGCGCGGCCGCCGGCTGGGCGCTGGGCTGAAGCTGGCGCCCACCACGCTTTTCCACGGCACTGCGCGACCCGTCGAGTACGAAACAGCCCCGCAAGCCACGGAGCCGAAGGCCGCGGAGCAGGCCATGCCAGTGCACCCGCGGGACCGGTTTTGCCGGACCGCTGGGCGCGCCCCTTGAGGGGGATGGGATGGCGACACGCAGTGCGCCAGCCGAACGGGGGTGGTCTCAGTTGTAAAAATCCGCCGGGAACTCCTGGTGCAGCGCCCAGCTGCCCAGGCGGCGCAGCTTGTAGTCCACGGGGTCGTGCAGCGTGTGCGTGCGCGCATTGCGCCAGAAGCGGTCCAGGCCCAGCGCGGCGTCGGTGGCGCGCGCGCCCGCGACCTCGAACAGGTCCTGGCTCACAGCGAGGCTCGCGCGGTGCGCGAGCACCTTGGCCTCGGCGATCGCGACCGCGGTGTCGCGCCGCTGCTCGGGCGTGAGCGCCGCGCCGCGCCGCCACAGCGCGTCCATGCGCTGCACGGCACGTTCGGTCATCACGGCGGCGGTCTGCACCTGCAGGTGCATCTCGCCCAGGCGCTGCAGCCGGTAGGGGTCGTCGGCGGCTTTCTCCACGCCCGCGTAGAGCCAGGGGCGCGCATGCTGCAGCGTGTGGCGCCGCGCCTCGGCCAGCGCGCCGGCCGCCAGGCCCAGGTACAGGTGCACGAGCACGAGCTGGCCCAGGCAGGTGCGCACGGACTGGCGCAGCTGCGGCGGCTCGCCCGGGCGCCGCAGCACATCGGCCGCCGCCACGGGCACGCGCGCAAAGTGCACCGAGCCGCTGTCGGTCTGGCGCTGGCCGATCGGGTTCCAGTCCTCGCCCACGCGCACACCGGCCTGCTGCGTGGCCACCACGGCCAACAGCGGCGTGGCGCTGCCCGGCAGCGCGGCCGACAGGGTCATGAAGGTCGAGCCGCGCGTGCCCGAGCAAAAGCCCTTGCTGCCCGTGAGCGCGTAGCCCTCGCCGTCTGCGCCCACGACCACCTCGGCCACGAGCCGCTGGTCCAGCGGGTTCATGGCATTGCCCCACCACAGGCCTTCGCGCGCGGTCGGCGTGAGCCAGCGCGCCTGCTGTTCGGGCCTGCCATAGATCAGCACCGTGGCCACCTGCAGGTGGTGGAAGGCCAGCACATGGGCCAGCGCGCTGTCGACCTCGGCCACGCGGCGCACGGTGTCGAACACCGCGGCCCAGTCCTGGCCGTCGCCGCCGAAGTCCGTGGGGATGGCCTGGCGCAGCAGGCCGGCCGCGCGCAGCGCTTCCTTGGCCTCGCCAGCATGGCCGCCGGCCTGGTCGCGCGCGACCGCGGTGGAACGCAGGCTCTCGAGCACGGGAGCGAGCTGGTCTTGGGTGTTCAGAACCATAGGTGGTGCGGCGGCAGTTTGCCGTTCAGGTAGTGGTCGCCCAGGGCGTGGTATTTCCAGCGCACGGGATCGTGCAGCGTGTGCGTGCGCGCGTTGCGCCAGTGGCGGTCCAGGCCATGCTCCTGCAAGGTCGAGGCCGTGCCCGCAAGCTCGAACAGCTTGTTGGCCGCGGCCAGCGCGACCTCGGTCGTCAGGATCTTGGCCTCGGCCACGGCCAGCGAGGCTTCGCCGGCCTGCTCGGGCGTGGACAGCGCGGGCGTCGCGTCCAGCATGGCCGCGGCGCGGTCCAGCAGCGCATCGGCCGCGCGCAGCTGCAGGCGCAGCCGGCCGACCTCGGACAGCGTGAGCGGATCGGCCGAGGCCTGGTCCACGCCGCTGTCGATCCAGGGCCGCGTGCGCGTGGTCACGAAGGCGCGCGTGTCCGCGAGCGCCGCATGCGCGATGCCCGCGTCGATGGCGGCCTGCAGGATCTGCGACAGCGGCCCGGCCAGCGTGGGCCGCGCAAAGCGCAGCGAGGGCACGAGCTGCCAGGCCTGCACGGCCACGTCCTCGAGCAGCACGCTGCCGCTGGCCGTTGTGCGCTGGCCGAAGCCCGACCAGTCGTCGATGACCGTGAGCCCGGCCGCGTCGCGCGGCACGATGGCCAGCCAGGGCTTGTTGTCGGCATCGCGCGCCGAGACGGGCACCCAGTCGGCGAACAGCGCACCCGTGGAGTAGGCCTTGCGGCCCGTGATGCGAAAGCCCTCGGTGCCGTCCCGCGC
This sequence comes from Pseudorhodoferax sp., assembly GCA_035544335.1. GTDB lineage: Bacteria > Pseudomonadota > Gammaproteobacteria > Burkholderiales > Burkholderiaceae_C > Pseudorhodoferax. The sequence goes on along the minus strand of DATKFT010000313.1, from coordinate 1,718 downwards.
GATGCGCGTGCGCGACTCGCGCAGCGACTTCGTGCCGGTCTCCGAGACCGCGTTGCCGAGCCGCTGGCCGCGCAGGATCTCGCCGAAGAAAAAGCGCTGCTGCGCTTCGCTGCCGTCCAGTGCGAGCGCATTGACCACGCTGAAGTGGTTCTGCGGGATCTGGGCGATCGAGGGGTCGGCCGCCGCGATGCGCCGGAACACCTCGACCAGCGTGGTCTGGCGCACGTCGGCGCCGCCGAACGCGCGCGGCACCGTGATGGCCCACAGGCCGCTCGCGGAGAACGCGTCGATTTCCTCGTACGGCAGCCGGCGCGCGCGGTCGCGCTCGGCCGCACCGGGCGCGAAACGCGCGGCCAGCGCGGCGGCGACATCGAGCGCCTCGGCGTCGCTGCGGATCACATGGGCGGGCGGGCGCCGGTCGGCGCGCGCCGTGAAAGGCAAGGTACTCATTTCAGTTGTTCATTGCATTGCCTGCGCGCGTGCCCTGTGGGACGAAGAAGCCCGCGGTTGCGCGGGCTTCTTCGCATCAAGGCGCCGGGACGGCCGCACGCGGCGTTGCCACCCGCACGGGTGGCCAGTCTCACAAGCGCTTGTTGAATCTGCGGGCCAGCCGGTCGCCGGTCCACTGCACGGTGCCGACCAGCACGATCAGCACCACGATGACCTGCAGCATCACGGTGGTGTCGAAGCGCTGGTAGCCGTAGCGGATCGCGAGGTCGCCCAGGCCGCCCGCGCCCACGGCGCCGGCCATGGCCGAGGAGCCGATCATGGTCACCAGCGTGAGCGTGAAGCCCGCGACGATGCCGGGCAGCGCCTCGGGCACGAGCACATGGCGCACGATGTCCCAGCGGCTGCAGCCCATGGCCTGCGCGGCCTCGACCAGGCCACGGTCCACCTCGCGCAGGCTGACCTCGGCCACGCGCGCGAAGAACGGGATCGAGGCGATGGTCAGGGGCACGACCGCGGCCCACAGCCCGATCGAGGTGCCGACCACGAAGCGCGTGAACGGGATCAGCGCCACCAGCAGGATGATGAAGGGCGCCGAGCGCAGCACGTTGACCGTGGTGCCCAGCACCCGGTTGAGCGCGGGCTTCTCGTAGATGCCGCCCGGCGCCGTCGTGGTCAGCACGATGGCCATGGGCACGCCCACGAGGAAGGCGATGCCGGCCGACACGCCCACCATGACGATGGTCTGCCAGAAGGCGGTGATGAACATGTCAGGCAGCATGGGCGTCTCCGGTGCGCCGGCCCAGCACGGCCACGGTGTCTGCGCTGTGCTGCAGCACCTGCAGCAGCGTGCCCACGCTGTCCAGCGCCGTGCGCGCGGACAGCACGAGGCGGCCTTGCGGACGGCCCTGGATGCGGTCGATGCCGCCATGCAACAGCTCCACGGGACCGCCCAGCGCGCGGGCCAGCGTGCCGAACGCGAACTCGCGCTGCTGCGCGCCGGTCAGCCGCAGCTCCAGCAGCACCGTCCAGTCCGGCTGCAGCGGCGCGTCCAGCGTCAGCGGCACCAGGTCCTGGGCCAGCTCGGCCGGCAACTCGTGCACGAGCGGGCGCAGCAGCGCCAGCGTGGCCTCGGCCTGGGGCGCGCCGAACACCTGCCAGACCGCGCCCAGCTCGACCACGCGGCCCTGCTCGAGCACGGCCACGCGGTCGCAGATCTCGCGGATCACGGCCATCTCGTGCGTGATCAGCACGATGGTCAGGCCCAGCCG
>DATKFT010000312.1:0-4660 GCA_035544335.1 Pseudorhodoferax sp. | reverse complement strand
CGTGCTCAACGATGCCGGCCTGCCCGACTTCAACCGCCTGCAGAACGCCATCGACAGCAGCAGCGCCCAGCAAGTCGAGATGTTCGTTTTCGACCTGCCCTACCTGGACGGCATGGATCTGCGCGAAGTGCCGCTGGCCAGCCGGCGCGCCACGCTGCGGCAGCTGTTCGAAGGCCGCGACGAAGGCATCGTCCGGTACAGCCAGTCCTTCGAGGTCTCGCCGGGCCAGTTGCTCGAGGCAGCGTGCCAGATGGGCATGGAAGGGGTCATGGTCAAGCGCGCAGACGCGACGTACACCCCGGGCCGCACCGAGAGCTGGCTGAAGCTCAAGTGCCGGCACCGGCAGGAATTCGTCGTGGTGGGCTACACCGACCGCGCAGGTGCCGCCGGCGAAGTGGGAAGCCTGCTCCTGGGGTACCACGAGGGCACGGCGCTGCGCTTTGCAGGCTCCGTGGGCACGGGCTGGGGTTCGACGACGGCGCGTGAGCTCAAGTCGATGCTGGCCAAGCTGCGGGTCGGTACGCCAGCCGTGGCACCGGAGGACGCCAAGCCGGGCCGCTGGTCACGCCGGGCTGCCGGCAGCGAGCGATGGGTCCAGCCCAGCGTCGTGGTCGAGGTGGCATTCGGGGAATGGACGCCGGACGGGAAGGTGCGCCATGCGGTCTTCAGGGGCGTTCGCACCGACAAACCAGCAGCGCTCATCGTGCGCGAACGCGCGAAGCCGCTGGGCGGCGTGGCTCCGGCAAAGGTCCCGCCTGCGGGCGTCGGCATCAAGGTCACCAACCCCGAACGCGTCATCGACCCCTCGACTGGCCTGCGCAAGGTCGACCTGGTGCGCTACTACGAGAGTGTGGCCGAGTGGATGCTGCCCCACGTGAAGGGACGGCCGGTGTCGCTGGTGCGCGGGCCGAATGGCGTCGAGGGCGAGCTGTTCTTCCAGAAGCACGACGACAAGCTCTCGATTCCGCACGTGCGCACACTGCCAGCGCATCTGTGGCCGGATCATGCGCAACTGCTCGAGGTGTCGTCCGCCAAGGCCCTGGTGGCCTGCGCCCAGATGAATGTGATCGAGTTCCACACCTGGAACTCTCTGGCGCGGTCCATCGACAAGCCCGACCGCATCGTGTTCGACCTGGACCCTGGCGAGGGCACGCCGTGGCAGCACGTGCAGGAAGCCGCGCTCCTCGTGCGCGCCTTTCTGGAACAGTTGGGGCTGCAGTGCTGGCTGAAGACTTCTGGCGGCAAAGGTCTGCACGTGGTGGTTCCGCTCGCACCGCGCCTGGACTACGACGCGGTCAAAGGTTTCTCGCAGGCCGTGGTCCAGCACCTAGCGCGGACCATTCCCTCCCGGTTCGTCGCCAAGAGCGGGCCGCGCAACCGCGTTGGCAAGCTCTTCGTGGACTACCTGCGCAATGGCCATGGTGCGACGACCGCTGCGGCGTTCTCCGCGCGCTCGCGTGCCGGCCTCGGCGTGTCCATGCCCGTGGCGTGGGAGCAGCTGGCCGAGCTCAGGAGCGGTGCGCAATGGACCATCGCCACCGCACGCGAGTACCTGAGCTTTCAGGAAGTGGACCCATGGCGGGGGTACTGGAAGATGCGCCAAACGCTCACTGGGGCGCTCAAGACGCTGGCCCATGCCAACTCCGCTGAAACGCAACCGCGCCGCGCCCGCGTCGCCCACCGCGCGTGATGCGCTGGATACTGGCCATCGTCGCGCTGGGCATCACGCTCGCGGCCGCGACCCATGACCGCATGTGGTCCTTGCCGGACCGTCACAATCCGTGGGCGCCCTTGCGCTATGCCGATGCGCCGAGCTGGCTCACGCGCTACAAGCTGCAGCGCCTGGCTGCAAAGCCGCAGGCCTGCATGGCGCTGCTGGCCGAGACGCCCTGGCGCTACCACCCGGTGCCAGATCGGAACAACGCTGACGGCTGCGGCCTGCGCGATGCCATCCAGGTCCAACGCACCTCTCTCGAGATCGGCAGAGCCTTCACGCTGAGCTGTCCGGCGGCGGCATCCATTGCACTGTGGGAGCGCCATGTCGTCCAGCCCCAGGCGCAACTGCACTTCGGCATGCCGGTGCGCAGGATGGAGCATTTCGGAAGCTACGCCTGTCGCAACATTGCCGGCAGCGGTACTGGTCGCCGCAGCGAGCACGCCACGGCCAATGCCCTGGATGTTGCCGCCTTCGTGCTGCAGGACGGGCGCCGCATCAGCCTTGCTGACCACTGGAATGGTGGCGGAAGCAGCGCCGCATTTCTGCATGCGGTCCACCGCGGCGCATGCGACTTCTTCAAGGGCGTCCTGGGGCCGGACTACAACCAAGCCCATCACGATCACTTTCACCTGGACCCAGGGCCGTTCCGGATCTGTCGCTGAAGCTCATCCTCGGATGCGGCCGATGCTGGGCACTGGAGAGAAGGCTCTGGGAGATGCATTGCATGAACAGGCTCAATTCCCCATGAACCACCCAAGCACTGCCGACGGCCACAATCCGCGCGTGCCCACCCTCTCCCAGAAACAGCCGCCAGGCTTTGTCCGCGTGCGCGGCGCGCGCGAACACAACCTGAAGAACATCGACGTCGACCTCCCGCGCGACGCGCTCGTGGTGTTCACCGGTGTGTCCGGCTCGGGCAAGTCTTCGCTGGCCTTCGGCACGCTGTACGCCGAGGCGCAGCGCCGCTATCTCGAATCCGTCGCGCCCTACGCGCGCCGTTTGATCGAACAGGCCGGCACCCCCGAGGTGGACCGCATTGACGGCCTGCCGCCTGCGGTGGCTCTCCAGCAGCAACGCGGCACGCCAACGGCGCGCTCTTCGGTGGGCAGTGCAACGGCCATCTCCAGCCTGCTGCGGCTGCTGTACTCGCGTGCCGGCCACTACCCGCCGCACCAGCCCATGCTCTATGCAGAGGACTTCTCGCCCAACACGCCCGAAGGCGCCTGTCCGCGCTGCCATGGCATGGGCCGGGTGTACGAGGTGACCGAGCGCTCGCTGGTGCCGGACGACAGCCTCACCATTCGCGAGCGTGCGGTAGCGGCCTGGCCGACCGCCTGGGGCGGCCAGAATCTGCGCGACATTCTCACCACGCTCGGCCACGACGTGGACCTGCCCTGAAGGCAGTTGCCCAAGAAGACGCGGGAGTGGATCCTCTTCACCGACGAACAGCCCACCGTGCCGGTCTATGTGGGCTTCGACCGCCACGAGGCCAAGGCTGCGCGCAAAGCAGGCACCCCGCCAAGCTACATGGGCACCTTCACCAGCGCACGGCGTCACGTGCTGCACAGCTTCGCCCACAGCAAGAGCGCACGCATGCGCGAGCGCGCTGCCGACTTTCTGGTGGCCAGCCCCTGCCCGGACTGCGGTGGTCGCCGTCTCAAGCCCGAGGCGCTGTCGGTGACCTTCGCCGGGCAGGACATCGCGGCCCTGGGAAGGCTGCCGCTCGACGCGGTGGCACGCCTGTTGCAACCAGCCGCGGAGGGTCGACTGGGAGAGGGTCAGCCGAGCGCCGTCCCGGAACGCCCAGCCGCCAGCCGATACCGCGCCCACACGGCCCGCAGCGTGGCCGCCGGCAGCGCTGCGCACGCTGCCGCACCAGACGTGCGCCGAACGCCAGAGTTCTCGCCGGAAAAGGTGCTGGCTGCGCAGCGCCTGGCTCAGGAAATCGGTGCGCGCATCTCCGCGCTATCGCAATTGGGGCTGGGCTACCTCACCTTGGACCGCGCCACGCCTTCGCTGTCGTCGGGCGAACTGCAGCGCCTGCGGCTTGCCACGCAGCTGGTGTCACAGCTCTTCGGCGTCGTGTATGTGCTCGACGAACCCTCGGCAGGCCTGCATCCGGCCGACGGCGAGGCGCTCATCGCCGCCCTGCACCGGCTCAAGGGCGCGGGTAACTCGGTGTTCGTTGTGGAACACGATCTGGCCACCATGCAGCAGGCCGATTGGCTCGTGGACGTCGGCCCCGGGGCCGGCACACAGGGTGGCGAGATTGTCTATAGCGGCCCCCCTGCTGGGCTGGCCGCTGTGCAAGGGTCCGAGACCCGGCGCTATCTGTTTCCTGCGGAAGATCTTTCCTCCGCCACGCCGCGCGATCCACGGACCACGCAGCGCTGGCTGCGACTCGAAGGCATCGTGCGCCACAACTTGCAAGGCACGGACGCAGCCTTTCCCATCGGCTGCCTGACAGCGGTCACGGGCGTATCCGGCTCCGGCAAGTCCAGCCTCGTCAGCCAGGCCTTGGTGGGTCTCGTGGCAGAAGCGCTGGGCACGCGGCTTATCGATGAATTCCAGGATGCGCCGCCGGCGGGCAGAACAGGCGGTGGCGCCGCCGCGGATGCCGCGCAAGCGCTGCCTGCGGCGTCGCGGGATGATGACCCCGGCGCCGCCGACGACGCGTCAGGCGGGCTGGCCGGCGGCCGCATCGCGAGCGGCCTGGCTGGCATCCGCCGCCTGGTGCGGGTGGACCAAAAGCCGATTGGCAGGACACCGCGCTCCAATTTGGCGACCTACACCGGCCTGTTCGACGGGGTGCGCAAACTCTTCGCGGCGACGCCGCAGGCGCGTCGGCACCGGTACGGGCCAGGGCGCTTCTCCTTCAACGTGGCCCAGGGCCGCTGCCCGACCTGCGAGGGCGAAGGCTTTGTCAGCGTGGAGCTGCTGTTC
>DATKFT010000311.1:0-6144 GCA_035544335.1 Pseudorhodoferax sp. | reverse complement strand
CGGCCATCCACCGCGCCAACGCGGGCCCGGGCGGCATGGGCTACGTGCCCGACGGGGACGGCACCTCCTATGCCGCGGCCATCACGAGCGGTGCCGCGGCGCTGTGGTGCGCGCACCACCGCCAGGCCTTGCCGGGCCGGTATCCGCAGGGCTGGCAGCGGGTCGAGGCCTTCAAGGCCGCGGCGCGGGCCACGGCCCAGCCCATGCCGCACCAGAAACCCGGCGCATTCGGCGCCGGCGTGCTGGACATCGACGCACTGCTGCGGCGCCCGCTGCCGGCGCCCGGCACGCTGCGCATGGAGCGGCCGGCCTGACGCCTGGCCGGGTGGCTGGCTAAGATGCCGGCCATGAGCCTTCCCTCGCGCTTCTGGGCCGACCTCAGCACCCGCGACTTCGCGCGGCTGGACCCTGCGACCACGGTCGCCGTGCTGCCCGTGGCCGCCATCGAGCAGCATGGCCCGCACCTGCCGCTGCGCGTGGACGCCGCGCTCGTCGATGGCGTCGTCCAGGCCGCGCTGGCGCAGCTGCCCGCGGCGCTGCCCGTGCTGTTCCTGCCGACCCAGGCCATCGGCAAGAGCAACGAGCACCAGCGCTTTCCGGGCACGCTGTCGCTGTCGGCCGAGACCACGATCCGGCTGTGGACAGAGATCGGCGAGTCCGTCGCGCGCGCCGGCGTGCGCAAGCTGCTGCTGTTCAACAGCCATGGCGGGCAGGTCTCCATCATGGACATCGTGGCGCGCGAGCTGCGCGTGCGCTGCGACCTGATCTGCTACCACGCGAGCTGGTACACGCTGCCGCTGGGCGATGCGGTCGAGGGCCTGTTCAGCGCCGAGGAACACCGCTTCGGCATCCATGGCGGCGACATCGAGACCTCGATGATGCTGGCGCTGGACCCCGCGCGCGTGGACATGGCGCAGGCGCGCCACTTCCGCTCGAGCTCGCAGGACCGTGCCGCGGCCTACCCCATCCTGGGCAACGGCAAGAGCGCCAAGTTCGGCTGGCAGATGCAGGACTACAACGCCGAGGGCGTGGCCGGCAACGCGGCCAACGCCACGGCCGAGAAGGGCCGCGCGCTCGTGGACGCCGCGGGCCGCCAGCTCGCGGCGCTGCTGGGCGAGCTGTCCAGCCTGCCGCTCGCCACGCTGGTTGACGCGCCGCGGCTGGCCGACTGAACGGCAAGCACCCCGTTGGGCTTCTCGCTGCGCAGCCCGGCGCGGTCTCGGTGACGGGCGGGCACGCGGCCCAGGTCCTGGATCTGTCGCCAGCGGGGCAGCCGTCCCGGTCCGCGCGTCCCGGACGAGGCCGTGGCGGAACGCCGCCGCTCACTCGCGCAGGCGCAGGGTCTTGAGCGCCGGATCGGCGGCGATCTCGGCCTCGCTGAACGGCGGCACATAGAGCTGCTTGGCCGCGAACAGCGCGAGCTGGTCGTCGCGGTGCGGCGAGCCGGGGGCGGCCGACTGGCCGTTGGCCACGAGCAGGCGCGGCAGCAGGCGCTCGCCCTCCCAGGTCACGACATGCACGTAGGCCGTGCCCGAGACGATGTCCTGGTAGCCCGCGCGGCCCAGCGGACCGGTCTCCACCACGTTGAGCACGCCCTGGCCGCCGGACCCGCCGTGCAGGCCCACGCGGCCCTGGGCCGTGCTGCGTGCGAGCACGCTGCCCCAGGGCGCGTCGCCGCGCAGGCCCAGGGCCTGCAGCGCGGCGCCGGTCTCGCGCAGCGCCGCGACGATCTGCGCGGCCACGGCCGGCGAGCGCGACAGCGTGCGCACGCGGAACGGCTGCGCCGGGTCGTAGGCCTCGGCATACAGCCCGGGCAGGGTGCCGATGCGCTCCCACAGTTCATGGAACAGCAGCGCGCCGCGGCTGGCGGCGTCGTTGCGCCGGTCCCAGCCCGCGAGCTGCTCGCAGAGCGGCCCGACCCCGGCCTCGGCCGGTGCCGCGCGGCAGACGGCGAGCAGCGCGTCGAGCAGGGTTTCGGCCATGTAGTTGCGGTTGGCGAAGACCATGGCCGTGGCCTGCGCCACGCCGATGCGCCCGTGGCCGGCCAGGTCGCCCGCGATCTGGCGCTGCGACATGCGCGTGCGCGGGTTGGGCGCCGCGAGCGGACTGCCCAGCAGCGGTGAGTAGCCGTCGTGGCGCTGGCCGAACACCGCATGGGTGTAGTTGTCGTTGGCGTTCTGCACCACGCCGCGCGTGGCCAACGCGGGCAGCCGCTCGGGCGGCGCGAGCCGCGGCCGGCCCTGGTCGTCGCGCAGCGCACAGGCGCCGCGCCGGCCATCGAGCGCCACCGGGACGCCCTCGGCCGCAGGCGCGATGCCGCAGGCACGCAGGGCCGCGTCGCTGGTGTCCAGCAGGGGGCCGGACTCGATGTACAGCGCCTGGCCGTGCCGGTCGCCCGCCACCAGGTGCGCGGTGATGCCGCGGTGCGCCGCCACGGCGGCCTGGAACTCGGCCATGTTGCGGGACCTGGCCACCGCGAGCATCTGGTCCAGCCCGCGCGCATTGGCCACGTTCGGATCGGTCACCGCGTACCAGCCGGCCGGGCGCTCGCCCTGCGCGGGCAGCCGGTACAGCGGGCCCAGGTGCGAGTAGGGCAGCGCGAAGGCCTGGTTCACGGTGCTGCCGTCGGCCTGGCGCACCGGGATGTCCACGCGCCGGCGCTCCAGTGGGCGGGCCACGCCGTCGACCAGCACCGCGGGCTGTGCACCCGTGCGCAGCGCCACGGCCACGGGCAGCGGGTAGGTCACGGTGGACGGCGCCTCGATGCTCCAGGCGACATCGCGCGTGAAGCCCGCCAGCGGCAGCGGCAGGCCGATGAAGTCCGCGCCCATCACGTCGAGCTCGCCCGGGATCGTGAGGTGCACGTGGTGCATGAGCAGCCAGTGGTCCTGCCAGCTGCTGTGCGGGTTGGCCACCACGATGGCGCTGCCCGTGCCGGTGGCTTCGGCGCCGAAGGCCCAGGCGTTGCTGGCCCCCGCGCCCAGCGGCAGCACGGCCGCGGGCTGGACCGGGTCCGTGGCGGCCAGGTCGTCCCAGCGCGACGCCGTGCCGTAGGGCGCCACGAGGAAGGCCTTCCACAGCGAACCGATCTGCATGGTCGCGCGCACCACGTCGCTGGCCTGCATGGCCAGCGGCTCGGCGCCATCGCAGGCCGCGGCGCGCTCGCCGGCGGGCAGCTCGCGCACGTAGCGGCTGAAGCCCGCCGCATAGCCCTCGGCCAGGGCCCGGGCATCGGCCGACAGGCCCTGCCAGGCGGCCTCGACCTCCGCGTCGGACAGCTGCACGCGGTAGAACAGGTCGCTCGCGAGGTTGGACAGGGGCAAAAAGCCGACCAGGGCCTGGCCTTCGGCACCGAAGCGCGCCGAGCGCGCGCCGCGCAGCGTGCGCACCCGGTCGGACAGCAGGCACAGCTGGTCCTGCGCGACCGCATAGCCGTAGCCGTAGCCCAGGCCGCGGTAGCTGTCGGCCTTCACGTGCACGAGCCCGTACTGCGTGCGGCGCAGCTCTGCGTCCAGGCCGGCGTCGGCGCCGCTGCCGCCGCAGGCCGCGAGCAGCGCGGCGCATGCCGCGGCCACGGCTGCGATGCCTGCGATGGCGGGCAGCGTCTTCATGCAGGCACCTTGACGCTCTTGCGCGCGATGACCTGCATTTCCACGAAGGCCTCGGGCAAGGCGATGCCGGCGATCATCGCGGTGCCGGTCGGCTTGCACGGCAGCAGCTCGGCCAGCGTGTCGACGACGGCCGCGAAGTGCTGGCGCTCGGACACGATGAGCGTGTAGTTGACGACCTGCTCGAGCCGCGCGCCGCAGGCCGCGAGGTAGGTGGCGATGTTGTGCAGCATCAGCCGCGTCTGCTCCTGCGCCGTGCCGGCCAGGCGTTGCGCGTCGTAGTCCATCCCGATGGTGCCCGAGACGAACACCCATTCGTCGTCGAACAGGGCGCGGCTGTAGGGGGCGTTGGCGAAGGGCAGCGGAAAGGCAGCGATCTGCATGGTGGTGGATTCCTGGAGGGTGGAGGAGAAAGGGGACGGGCCGCCGCGGGTGCGGGTCCGGCCCGGGATTCACGGCGCGCCGGTCATGGCACGCACGATGGCGTGCGCATGGATCTCGGTGCTGTCGAACAGCGGCACGCCGGGCCGCAGGCGCGCGGCCAGCGGGCTCAGTTCGGTGCAGCCGAGCAGCACGGCCTCGGCGCCGCGTGCGTGCAGCGCGGCGCACAGCGCATCGATGGCGGCCACCGTGTCGGGCGTGGGCTCGCCGTGCGCGAGCGGGCCGAAGATGGCCGCGTCCAGCGCACGCTGCTCTGCGGCATCGGGCAGCAGCAGCTCGAAGCCGGCCTCCGCGGACAGCCAGCGCCCGAAGAACGGTGCCTCGACCGAGAAGCTGGTGGCCAGCAGGCCGAGCCGGCGCAGCTGCGGGCAGGCCGCGCGCAGGCTGGCCGCGGTCTCGCGCACCAGGTGCACGAGCGGCACGCCGGCCGCTGCGGCCACCTCGTCGGCCGCGAAGTGGCCGGTGTTCGACAGGATGGCCACGAGCTCGGCGCCCGCGGCGCGCAGCTGGCGTGCAGCCTCTTCCATGCGCCGCACCACCGCGGCGCGGTTGCCCGCGGCCATCTCGGCGTAGACCGGCGCGAAGTCGAGGCTGGAGATCACGCAGCGTGCCGAATGCAGGCCGCCCAGCGAACGCTGCACGTGTTCGTTGAGCAGGCGGTAGTAGAGCAGCGTGGACGGCCAGGCCACGCCGCCGATCAGGCCGGCGGTTTTCATCGCTTCGGTGCTGTCGGAATCAGTCGAGCTTGAAGCCCAGGCGCTGGATCACCGGCGTGTAGCGCGCGAGGTCGGCGTCGATGCGCGCGGCCAGGGCCTGCGGCCCGGTCTGCGCGGCGGGCTCGAAGCCGAACACCTGCAGCCGCTCCACCACCTCGGACTGGCGCACGGCCCAGTCCACCGCCTCGGCCACGCGCTGCACCACCTCGGGCGGCAGGCCCGCCGGACCGACGATGCCGAACCACACCGCGAAGTCCATGCCCTGGTAGCCCAGCTCGGCGAGCGTGGGCACCTCGGGCATGCCGGAGAAGCGGCGCGCCGTGGTCACGGCGAGCACCTTGGCGCGGCCGGCCTTCACGAACTGCACGTAGGGCGCGACGCCATCGAACGCAGCGTCGATGTCGCCCGCGATCGTCGCCTGCGCCACCTCGGCGCTGCCCTTGAACGGCACGCGCAGGCTCTGGACCGCGGCGTTGCGGTTGAACTCCTCGTGGGCGATCTGCGAGAGGATCGCGGCCGATCCGATGTTGAGCCGACCGGGTTCGGCCTTGGCGCGCCGCACGATCTCCGCCACATCGGCCACGCTGCCCGGCGCGGTGCGCGCCACCACCGCGATCGGCCCGCTGATGGCCAGGGCCACGGGCGTGAAGTCCTTCTTGGGCGCGTAGGGCAGCCGCGCGTAGAGCGAGGGGTTGAGCACGAAGGTCTGGTCCAGCGACCACAGCAGCGTGTAGCCGTCGGCCGGCGCGCGCAGCAGCTCGTTCACGCCGATCAGCGTGTTGCCGCCGGGCTTGTTGTCCACCACGATCTGCTGGCCCAGCCGCTCCTGCAGGCGCGTGGCGATGAGCCGCGCGGCCACGTCCGCGCCGCCGCCGGCCACGAAGGGCACGACCAGCCGCACCGGCCGCTGCGGCCAGGTGCCACCCTGCGCGTGCACGGACAGCGACAGCAACGACGTGGCGAGCGCGGCCAGCCAGGCCACTGCCTTCGGGAGGGAAAACGACGGGCAGACACCGTGGGGCTTCATCACTAAACTCCGATCGACAAGGATGGGAGCCACTCTAGGCCCGCCGGCCACGACCGACTATGCCAATCGAACAGCAAACTGTGCAGATCCCTCCGGCACCTCCGCAGCCCCACGGCAGGGCCTGGCGCGAGGACGATTTCAACGCAGTGCTGTTCCGCTCCTCGACCCCGTCCAGCGGGCTGCCGCTGCTGGGCCGCCACGACGAGGCCAGCCGCGGCGTGTGCTGGCCCGGTGGCGGCGGCCACATCACGCGCGTGCGCACGGCGGCCTGGGAAGGTGCGCAGGCCCTGTACTTCGACTTCCGGCTCAACGAGGACCTGCGCGTGCAGCTGGAGCCCGGCCGCGAGCTGCC
>DATKFT010000310.1:0-13561 GCA_035544335.1 Pseudorhodoferax sp. | reverse complement strand
CGCGCCGGCCACCAGCAGCGCCACGAGCAGATCCTCGTGCTGCACAGCGCGCTGCAGCAGGCGGGCGCGCAGGGCCTGGAGGAGCAGCGCGCCGCGCTGGACGGCGAACGCCAGCGCGCGCTGCGCCGCCAGCACGAGCTGCAGCGCCGCGCGGCCGCGCTCGACCTGCTCTGCGAACGCCTGCAGGCGCGCCGCCAGGCCACGCTGGCCCGGCTGCAGGCCCCGCTCGCGCAGCGCCTGCAGCACTACCTGCCGCTGCTGCTGCCCGGCGCCAGCGTGCAGATCGACGAACGGCTCGCCCCCAGGCTGCTCACGCGGCCGCGCGCCACGGGGGCGCCCGGCGCGCAGGAATCGGGCGCCGTGGACGCATTGAGCTTCGGCGCGCGCGAACAGCTGGGCCTGATCAGCCGCTTCGCGTACGCGGACCTGTTGCAGCAGGCCGGCCGGCCCACGCTGCTGATCCTGGACGACGCGCTCGTGCACAGCGACAGCGAGCGCCTGGCCAGCATGAAGCGCGTGCTGTTCGACGCCGCGCAGCGCCACCAGGTGCTGCTGTTCACCTGCCACCCCGCGCTGTGGCGCGACATGGGCGTGGCCGTGCGCACGCTGGAGAACGCCGGCGGCTGAGCCACCGCAGGGCCGGGCGGCCCGCGCTTTGCCGCGGCCTTCTACAATCTGCGCCTTTTGCGGTTCGCCGTGACACCCGGACCGCAGGACGACAGCGCATGCAAGACCACTACCTCGCCTTGGGTGTCAGCAGTGGCGCGAGCCTGGCGGACATCAAGAAGGCCTACCGCCACGAGGCCGCCCTCCACCACCCGGACCGCAGCACGGCACCCGATGCCGCCACACGTTTCCGCGCCGTCCAGGAGGCCTACGACATCCTCGGCGACGCGGCCAAGCGCGAGGCCTATGACAACAACCGCAAGCGCAACCTGCTCGACGACCCGCTCGAAACAGCGCGCGGGATCTGGGCGGACTATTTCCGCAAGCTGATCTAAGGACGCGCCGACGTCCTGAATCCCCGATGTACGTATCCCCCTTCTTCCACAACCTGCGTTCCGCCTACCTGGCCGAGCTCGACGACATGCGCCACGATTCCGAGGGCCAGTACGTGCTGGACCGGCGGCTGGCCGAGCGGCGCGGCGAACTCGGCTTCCTGGTCCACATGCTGGAGCTCAGCCCCGAGATGGTGGCCGTGGTGCTGCACAAGGCCTTCCAGTTCCGGTCCGCGCCTGCCATGGAGCGCCTGCTGGCCTGCGAGGCCGGCCAGCTGCCGGCCTGGGACAGCGTGCGCGACGGCATCGCCATCGCCCCCTGGGCCGAGGCCACGGTGCAGCAGCTGCGCAAGCACGCGGCCGGCGACAACTTCCTGTGCGTGGCCGCCGGGCTGGAGTACATGGCGGGCAGCGCCCGGCCTGCCAGCGAAGCGCATGGCGCGGACGATGCCGACCACGAGACCGAGCACGACCAGGACGACGACGCGGACGCGCGCCAGCCCCTCTCGGCCGACGACCTGGACGACGCCGACGCCCAGACCCGCGAGGAAGCCCGCGCCGACTGGATGGCCGAGCAAGGCTTCGAGCGCAAAGACTGACCCACGAGCCCCCCATGAACCATCTTGCCCTGATCGCGAAGACCCAGAGCCTGATCGCCGCGGGCGACATCGCCGGCGCCGAATCCGCCCTCACCGAACTGGCCGACGCCGAGGGCGACCGCGCGCTCATGGTGGTGCTGGACCAGCTGGCGCCCAAGGACATCCTGGCGGTGGTGCGCGAGTACGACCCCTCGCGCGAGTCGGTCGTGAGCCTCTTGGTCACGCCCGAGCAGTTCGCGCGCGCCATCGTGATCGAGAAGCGCTACAAGGACCTCACCCACACGCATTTGCGCGGCATGGTGAACGCCATCGTCTTCCGCGAGGACGCCGACCCCGTGGCCTTCCTGACCGCCGTGGGCGACCTGGAAGGCGGCAGCGAGGCCATGGCCAACTACTTCGCGGAGAAGTGGGCCCGCATCGAGGCCTTCGCGCGCACGGGCAGCTTCGACACCGTCGAGGAAGACGGCGAGATGCTGTCCGAACAGGCGCTGCTGGCCTCGGCCTACGCCAGCCCCAAGGTCGAGCTCGAGGAAGTGGCCGACCAGGACTGGATGGAGCTGGCCTGGCGCATGCGCTACGAATGCCCCGACCTGTTCACCGAGACCCTGCTCGTGCTGCGGGCCCAGGCCCGTGCCCACCACCTGGGCGTGGAGGACGAGGAAGAGGCTGGCGAGGAAGACGTGCGCGTGGAGACCAGCGACACCGACCGGGGCCGCAGCACGCCGGCCGCGCGCGAGGACGACGAAGAGTCCGCCATCTGATGACTCCCTCCCGTTCGGCTGGCGCACTTCGTGTAGCCATCCCATCTCCTCTCCGGGGGCGCCGCCAGCGGCCGGGCGGAGCCCGGGCCAAAGCGTCTGCTGGCATGGCCTGCTCCGCGGCCTTCGGAACAGTGGCTTGCATGCCGAATCCGTTTGCATCGACGGTGCACAGCGCCATGGACCTGTGAGATGACCGACTTCCCCGACCAGGCCGTCGCGCTGTTCGACGAGCGGCCCTTCTTCGAGAAGGCGCTGCAGCACGGCGTGCGCCACGGCATTCTTTTGCCCGAGAAGCTGGCCGCGATGTGCCAGGAAGCGCCCAAGGGCATGGTGCAGATCGCTCGCTACTTCGGCACCGAGTACCTGCGGCCCGACCTCGAACTGGCCAGAACACGCCTGGTCAACCTCGTGAGCCTGTACCTCGAACACTCCTGCGGCGGCGACCTGGACCGGGCCGCCCAGTCGCTGCGCGACCACAGCCTGCTGTCGCGCTCCAAGGGCGGCTCGGACATGCTCAAGGCGCTGATCGTGATGCCACAGAGCAGCCACTTCGGCATGCAGGAGCAGCGCTCGTTCGAGGACAAGCACATCCCTCTGCTGGCCAAGTGGTCCCTGCGCAGCCTGCCCGAGGTCCAGACCGAGCACGCCGCGCGCAGCCAGGCCACGGCGCTCGTGGAGGCGGCGGTCTGGATGGCCGCGCAGCTGGGGCTCGATGAAGACGACCTGGAGGACGCCGGCAAGGACGCCGAGGCCGTGCTGCGCACCGCGCTGCTCGTGCGGGCCTTGCGGCGCAGCGCCATGCCGGACTGGCCCGGCTTCGAGAAGATGGTGCTGGGCCTGCGCAAGAAGTACCAGGATCCCGCCCAGGTGCCGCTGGCCCTGCCCCGGGACCTGCCGGTCCAGTACGCGCAAGCGCTGCAGGCCGTGCAGGCCTCCGTCGTGCAGGACCTGCCGAAGATCCTGGATGGCCGGCTTCCCGTGCGCAAGCTGTTCGACCAGACGCCGGCCTTCCTGGGCCGCTACTTCTGGTCCGAGGACGCCCTGGCCGAGGTCGAGCATTTCGAGCGCAGCAACAGCGCGCTGTGGGACAAGGCCACCGAGGGCCACAGCGACGACAGCTCGCTGCTGACGCTGTTCCTGCGCATCGCCACGGGCGGCCGGCACGCCACGCTGCTCAGCGAGAAGACCGCGCTGGCGCTGGTCAGAAAGGTCCAGAAGTCCGGCCTGGATGCCGAGCTGCCGCGCCAGTTCATCGCCCAGCACGCGCCGGTGGACCTGCGTGGCGGCTACCTGCAGCTGTGGAATGCCTTCATCGCGGAGGCCGAACCCGTGCTGCGCAGCGACCGCGTGCAGGCCAGCACGGATGCACTGGCGCTGCTGCGCCGGGAGTGCAACATCGCGGCCTAGCGTGCGGGTGGGCGCGCCCCTCCCGCACAGAAGTTCAAATCCAGCGCAGCGGGCGCCGGTGCATCACGCGACGCGTGAACGGCGCAAGTCCCGGAAGGCGCAAGCCGCGACCAGGCAGGACAGCAGGACCATGGCCCCAGGGAGGGGATCTGCGTCGTGTTGAGCGCGACCACGGCAGCAGGACACCCGCCTCCTCGTCCGGGCCCGGCGCCCCTGCGCAGACCACAGGCCAGGCATCCCGTTGACCGCATGTTCGCCAGCCAGGTAGGCTTGCGCGCCGCGGCGGTGCACCGCCACCGGCCCGGTGGCCACCGATGCTTCTGTCCTGCCTGCACACCATCGTATCCATGCGCCTGTCCGGCACCCTCACCTCCTGGAACCCCGAGCGCGGCTTCGGCTTCATCCAGCCCGACCAGGGCGGCCCGCAGGTCTTCGTCCACATCCAGGCCTTCCCCGCCGACAGCGCCCCCCCGCAAGCCAGGCAACGTGTGCGCTTCGAGCTCGCGCGCGACCGCGCGGGGAAACCGCGCGCCAGGAATGTCGCGCTCTTGCAGCCGGCGCGCGCCCCTGCCGCCCCCGCCCTCCATGCAGGCCGGCGCCACGACGGGCCGGCGCCATGGGGCGCCGCGCCTGCGCTCGCGCTCGCGCTCGCGATTGCGATTGCGATCGCGGGCTTCGTGCTGGTCTACCTGGCGGTCGCGCTGCTGTGGCCGGTTCCGGCCTGGGTCGCGGGGCTGTACCTTGTCGCCAGCGCCGTCTGCTTCCTGGCCTACGCGATCGACAAGTCGGCCGCCATGGCGGGCCGGCGGCGCACGCCCGAGCGCACGCTGTTGCTGCTGGGCCTGGTCGGTGGCTGGCCGGGCGCCCTGCTCGCGCAGCAGCTGCTGCGCCACAAGACGCGCAAGACCACGTTCCGCGCCGCGTTCTGGGCCACCGTGGCGCTGAACGTGCTGGCCTTCGTGGCCCTCCATGCGCCGTTCGGCCAGGCATGGCGCGCATGAACCATCCAGCCCCGCCCCGTTCTGCCGCGGCCCGGCGCGCCCTGGCCATCCAGCAGATGCGCGAACGCCTCGCGCGCGACAGCTTCCCGCGCCTGCAGATGGTGCTGATCGTCGCGCTCACGGGCGGATTCGGCCTGCTCGCCTCCTTCGTGCTGCTGCAGCTGGGCCTGGACGCGATGGCGCTGCGCTATCCGCTCGCGCTGGGCTGCGCCTACGCGTTCTTCCTGGGCCTGCTCTGGCTCTGGCTGCGCACCAACGCCGCGGACCACGCGGACCTGGCCCATCTGCTGGATCTGCCGGACCTGCCGGGCTCCCTCGCGCGGCGCTCGGACACGGCGCCTGCGGTGCAAAGCGGCGGCGGTGGCGATTTCGGCGGGGGCGGCGCCTCGGCCTCGTTCGACGACCCGGGCGCTGCAGGCACCACCGTGGACGCCATGGACACCGCACCCACGGACGCGCTGGGCGACGCCGTCAGTGCGGCCGCCGACAGCGAGGGCTTCGCGATTCCGCTCGTGGCGATCGCCATGGCCATCGGCCTGGTGCTGGCCATGCTGTACGTGGTCTACATCGCGCCCGTGCTGTTCGCCGAGTTGCTCGTGGACGGCGCGCTCTCCTATGCGCTGTTCCGCCACCTGCGTGGCCGGGACCCTGCGCACTGGTTGTCGAGCACGGTGCGCAGAACGGCCCTGCCCTTCGCCGCCACCGCGGTGTTCCTGGCCCTGGCAGGTGGCGCCATGGCCCTCTACGCGCCGGGCGCGCACTCATTCGGGCAGGTCATCGCGCACACCGCGCGGCGCTGAAGCGCGCACGGGGCCGGCCACGCGCCGGCCTGCGCGCGCAGATGGATCAGGATCAGGCCTTGCGCACGCGGCGCAGGCCGGGGAACGCACAGGCCGCCACCAGGCCCGACAGCAGCACCAGGGTCCATTGGCCCAGCGTGGGGATCGCCACGGGGGTGGGCGTGACCACGGGGGGCGCCCGTTCCACGATCGCCACCATGCTCTGCAGTGCGGGGTTCACGCTGTCGAACAGGTCCAGCGTGTAGGTCTGGGACCGGTAGTTCGCGGGAACACCGGGCAATGCCGCCGCCATGGCCAGGTACAGGGCCTGATAGGCCGTGACGAAATCCGCATCTCCAGGAAAGGCCACGTCCGCAGGGGAGGGTTGGCTGGCGCCAGCAGTGGTGCTGATGCTGGCGGCGGTGCCGTTGTAGTCGTTCCCGAGTTCCCATAGGGCGTACTGGAACGCGCGTTGCTGCTGGCCAGTTCCGTTCTTGTAGTGACTCAAGTAGTAGTTGTCGATCAGCCAATGGATCGCCCCCACGCTGCGGGCGCCACCCGGCCCGCGGATCGCACCGGTGCCAGCACCACTCACGAAGCTGGCCGGTCCATTGGGCGCCATGTTCGTGCGGTGGTCGATGCAGATCAGCAGCACCGGCAGGTCGCTATAGGGCTGGCCGCTGCCATCCTGCAGGTCCGTCGAGGTCTGCGAATAGACGGGATGCCCCGTATGCGCGACGGTGCCCGTCAGCAAAACGGCCATCGACCAGCCCGGCGCCAGGATGGCGGCAGCGGTCGCCACGGAAAGTACAGTCTTGCGCATCGTTTTTTCTGGGTTCTTTTGGAGTTCCGATCGCCCCTGGTGGGGATGAAGGTCTGCAAAACCTTACCCCGCCATGGCGGCATGGTCCATGACGAATCGGCTTTTGCACAGAAATTCTGAACTGCATGTTACAGAATTCCAACGGCCGGGCGCCGGTTCGGCCATCCAGGCCTTGGCGCAGGCTGCAGCTTCGGTCTGTCGACGCGAAGGCCTGGCCGCTACGACACACCCGCGAACGCGCGGGCGCGCATCACGCCACGCGTGGGTGGCGCAGCCCCGGGAATGCCAGCACGGCGAACAGGCCCGACAGCGCGAGCAAGCCCATTGCCCCAGGGTGGGAATCGCTGTGGGCGCCACGGGCGCCGGCGCGCGCTCCACCAGCGCGACCATGCTCTGGAATGCGGGGTCCTGGTTGTTGAACAGGTCCAGCGTGTAGGTCTGGGACCGGTAGTTGACGGGAAGGCTGGGCAATGCTGTCACCAGGGCCTGGTACATGGTTTGGTAGGCGTTGATGAAATCGGCGTCGGTACCGAAATAGGGGTCGACCAGCGGTTTGCTTGCGCCAACGCCGATGTCGATGCTGCCGGCACTGCCGTCGTAGTCGTTCCCGATTTCCCAGACCGCATACTGGAAAGCCCATTGCTGCTGGTCATTTCCATTCTTGAAGTAGGTCTCGTAGTACCGGTCGATCAGCCAATGGACCGCCGCAATGCCGGCCGCGCCGGAGCCGCCCTTGATCGCGCTGGTGCCCGCCTGGCTGATGAAGCTGGCCGGACCATCGCCCGGCAAATCGGTATGCACGTCCAGGCAGATCAGCAAGACCGGCAGGTCGCTGTAGGGAAGCCCCCCGGCATACTGCAGGCTCGTTGAATCCAGTGCCTCCGCGAAATGCGGACTTCGTGCGACGGTCCCCGCCAATGGCGCAGCGGATGAAAAAGACGGGACCCCCATCGCAAGAGATGCTGCAAGAGAAACAAGTACGTTTCGCACCATTTTCCTCCAGGATTTTTTTGGAGCCTTGCGCGCATTCCTGGAAAAGAAAATCCCCAGGCGGCACAGGAGAACAATCCATGGTGACCCACCGAATCCGGTTTGCACAAAAATTATTTGTGGCGCATGGAAAAATGTCAACAAATGAGAATGCGCGCGAGAAATTCGCGCGCATTTCAATATTCAAATCCGCAAATACTGTTGATCTGCATACGCCGAGATATCTTTGAAACCCGGAATCCTGGGCGGCCAAGCCACGGTTTCTGGATGCGCCGGCTTGTTTTCCGGTTTGATCTGTGCAGAGTTCGCACCTGAGAGGAGCGACGGGCTGCACCATCCGCTCACGTGGCTTTGCAAATCCAGCCACGCCGGGGTCCGTCGGCTTTTCCGGCGGCGGCGAGGGGCACCTCGTCCGCCCCTGGCTGCCGGTGCGCCGGGTGCACAGCCACTCGGGCCGCATGCGGGGCACCCATCCGGGCACCGCGCACGGCGCCCATGCCGGCCACCACAGCGATGCGCGCATCACAATGCAGCCCCCGGCAGGCACGCGGCTTGCACGGTGTCCGCCACCTGCTCCGAACCCGTGTCCTGCCGCCCCGGCCTCGCCCGTTCCCTGCCCCCTTCCCGATGAACCAAGTGCTTGCGGCCACCGGGCCGATCTACCTGCTGATCCTGGCGGGCTTTCTGTGCGTGCGTTGTCGCGTGTTCGAGCCCACGCAGATGCGCGTGCTGGGCCGCTTCGTGACGCTGGTCGCCGTGCCCGCGCTGCTGCTGCGCGCGCTCGCGAGCCGGCCGCTGGGCGAGATCCTGAACCCGCGCTTCCTGCTGGTCTACGCGCTGGGTTCGCTCACGGCGCTGGCGGGCGGCTGGTTCTGGGCGCGCCGCGTGCGGCGCGAGGGCGTGCCCAAGTCCGCCATCATGGCGCTGGGCATGGCGGGGTCCAACAGCGCCTTCGTGGGCTATCCCATCGCCTCGCAGCTCGTGGGGCCCACGGCCGGCGTGGCGCTGGCGCTCGTGATGCTCGTGGAGAACCTGCTCGTGCTGCCACTGGCGCTGACCACGGCCGACAGCGGTGGTGCCGCGGGCGGCGTGCTGCGCCGCCTGGCCACGCTGGCGCGGGCCATGGCGCGCAACCCGCTGATCGTGGCCATCGTGATCGGGCTCACGGTCTCGGCGCTGGACCTGCCCGTGCCGGCCGTGCTGCTGCAGACCGTGGGCATCGTCGCGGGCAGCGCGAGCCCGCTGGCGCTGTTCGCGATCGGCGGCGCGCTCGTGGGCCTCAAGCCCGGCGGCATGCTGGGCGATGTGGCCGCGATCACGGCCGGCAAGCTCGTGCTGCATCCGCTGGCCGTGCTGGCCATGCTCGTGCTGCTGCCGCTGGGCGACGCGCAGATGGAGAAGGCCGCGCTGGTCTACGCCTGCGTGCCCATGCTCAGCATCTACGCCGTGCTCGCGCAAAAGCACCAGCTCGAAGGGCTGTGCGCCGCGGCGCTGCTGGCCGCCACCACGCTGTCCTTCCTGAGCATCAACCTCTGGCTGGCCTGGTTCTGAGCAACACCGCGTTCATGCGGCGGTGGCCGCGCCCTGCTGCGTGAACGCCTGCGCGAGGAAGTCGACGAAGGCGCGCACCCGGGCCGACATCTGGTGGCGCTGCGGGTACACGGCGTAGATGTCGGCGTCGGGCGTGTCGTACTGCGCCAGCACCTGCACGAGCCGGCCGCTGCGCAGATGGCGCTGCACGTCCCATTCGGCCCGCATCACGATGCCGTGGCCGTCCAGCGCCCAGTTCACGGCGATCTCGCCGTCGT
The DNA here is from genome assembly GCA_035544335.1 of Pseudorhodoferax sp. Taxonomy (GTDB): domain Bacteria; phylum Pseudomonadota; class Gammaproteobacteria; order Burkholderiales; family Burkholderiaceae_C; genus Pseudorhodoferax. The sequence continues at coordinate 4,395 of DATKFT010000310.1, read as the reverse complement.
TGGTCGCCAGGTTGCCACGCGTCTTCACGGCCACGGGCCGCGCGTTGCGGCCCTTGCCCTTGGCCGGCGTGAGCCGCCACAGGCCATAGGCCTCCTCGCCCTGGCGGATGCCGATGCAGTTGTGCGCGGAGAGGTCGTGCGGCAGCTTGGGCACGCCGTGCCGCGCCAGATAGGCCGGCGCGGCGCACAGCAGCCGGCGGTTGGCGCCGATGTTGCGCGCGATGACCCGGCTGTCGGGCGGCGCGCCGAAGCGCACGCAGACGTCGTACAGGTCCTCGGTCGGCGCGGGCGGGCTGACCGAGAGCTGCAGCTGCACCTGCACCTGCGGGTTCCTGCGCACGAAGCGCGAGACCAGCGGCGCCACATGGCTGCGGCCGAAGCCCAGCGTGGCGTTCACGCGCAGCAGGCCCTGCGGCGTGGCCTTGGACAGGCCCAGCAGCTCGCCCATGCTGTCGATCTCCGCGAGGATGCGGCGCGCATGCTCCAGGTACAGCTCGCCTTCGGGCGTGAGGGCCATGCGGCGCGTGGAGCGGTTCACGAGCGGCACGCCGAGGCGCAGCTCCATCTGCGCGAGCCGCTTGCTGACCGCGGGCAGCGTCACGCCGAGCTCTCGTGCGGCCGCGCTCAAGCTGGGCGCGCCGGCCAGCGTGGAGAAGAAGCCCAGGTCCTGGGGCTGGATGTGGCCCATGCCAGTGTTGAATTGAAGTGAAGAATGGATTCACTTTAGCGCCGATCCAGCACTTGCCGCGCTGCTTACAGTCCGCCCATCTCCACACCACAGCTTGCAAGGAAACGGACCATGAAGACCTACCAGATCGCCACCATCCCCGGCGACGGCATCGGCAAGGAGGTCGTGCCGGCCGGCCGCGAACTGCTCGAGGCCGTGGCGGCCAGCAGCAGCGGCTTCGCATTCGCGTTCGAGGACTTCGGCTGGGGCGGCGACTGGTTCCGCGCGCACGGCGAGATGATGCCGGCCAACGGCCTGGAGCTGCTCCGGGACAAGGACGCCATCCTGTTCGGCTCTGCCGGCGACCCGCACATCCCCGACCATGTCACGCTGTGGGGCCTGCGCCTGAAAATCTGCCAGGGCTTCGACCAGTATGCCAACGTGCGGCCCACGCGCATCCTGCCCGGCATCGATGCGCCGCTCAAGCGCTGCGGCGCGGACGATCTGAACTGGGTCATCGTGCGCGAGAACTCCGAGGGCGAATATTCCGGCGTGGGTGGCCGCGTGCACCAGGGCCACCCGATCGAGGCCGCGACCGACGTGTCCATCATGACCCGCGTGGGCGTGGAGCGCATCCTGCGCTACGCCTTCCAGCTGGCCCAGAGCCGCCCGCGCAAGCAGCTGACCGTGGTGACCAAGAGCAACGCCCAGCGCCACGCCATGGTGATGTGGGACGAGATCGCCGCCGAGGTGGCCGCCGGCTTCCCCGACGTGAAGTGGGACAAGGAACTCGTGGACGCGATGACGGCCCGCATGGTCAACAAGCCCGCCACGCTGGACACCATCGTCGCGACCAACCTGCACGCCGACATCCTGTCGGACCTGGCGGCCGCGCTGGCCGGCAGCCTGGGCATCGCGCCCACGGGCAACATCGATCCCGAGCGCCGCTACCCCTCGATGTTCGAGCCCATCCACGGCTCGGCCTTCGACATCATGGGCAAGGGCCTGGCCAACCCGATCGGCACCTTCTGGTCGGTCGTGATGCTGCTCGAGCACCTGGGCGAAACCGACGCTGCCAAGCGCGTCATGGCCGCCATCGAGCAGGTCACGGCCAATCCACAACTGCACACGCGCGACCTGGGCGGCCAGGCCACGACGGCCCAGGTCACGCAGGCCGTCTGCGCCCTGGTGGCCGGCAGCGCCCAGCGCAAGGCCGCCTGAGCCCGGCGGGCCCCGCGCCCGCGCCCTTCCCGCCCGTCCCCTTGCGAAGCAGCCGCCAAGCGCTGCGGGGACGGCCTTTGCCTGCTGATTCCTGGAGACACGCATGAACCGCCGCAACACGCTTGCCACGCTGGCCTTGTCCCTCGCCTGTGGCCTGGCCTCGGCCCAGGCCTTTCCGACCAAGCCGATCACGCTGATCGTGCCCTTCCCGCCCGGGGGCAGCTCCGATGCGCTGGCCCGCTCGCTGACCACGCCGCTCGCGCAGGCGCTGGGCCAGCCCGTCATCGTCGAGAGCCGGCCTGGCGCGGGCGCCACCATCGGTGCGGACTTCGTCGCCAAGTCCAAGGCCGACGGCTACACCTTGTTGATGGGCGCCGTGCACCACACCATCGCCACCAGCGTCTACAAGAAGCTGCCCTACGACTTCGAGAAGAGCTTCGCGCCCATCACGACGGTGGCGCTGGTGCCCAATGTGGTGGTGGTCAACGCCAGGTCGGCGGCCACCGACGTCAAGGGCCTCATTGCGCTGGCCAAGGCCGCGCCGGGCAAGATGGCCTACGGCTCCAACGGCAACGGCACGGTGCAGCACCTGATCGGCACGCAGTTCTCGGGCCTGGCGGGCGTGGAACTCGTGCACGTGCCCTACAAGGGCAGCGCACCGCTGACCACCGACCTGCTGGGCGGGCAGATCGACCTGTCGTTCGACACGCTGACACCGCTCGTGCAGCACATCCAGGCCGGCAAGCTGCGCGCGCTGGCGGTGACCACGGCCAGGCGTTCCAGCACCCTGCCCGAGGTGCCCACGCTGGCCGAGTCCGGCATGCCGGGCTTCGACCAGGGCACCTGGTTCGGCATCCTGGCGCCCGCGGCCACGCCCAAGGAGCTCGTGACCCGGCTCAACACCGAGATGGTCAAGATCATCCATTCGCCCGAGTTCAAGAAGCGCATGGAGGAGATCGGCGCCGAGCCCGTGGGCGACACGGCCGAGCAGATGGCCGCGCGCATCCAGGGCGACACGGCCAAGTACGCCAGGCTCGTGAAGGACGCCAAGGTGGCGATCGAGTGAGGCGCTGACACCGGGCGGCCTGGTCCTGCGCGGCCTGCAGGACCCGGCCTGCAGCCAGGCCAGGCCTGCGCATGCACAGTGGCCGGCATCGCGCCCTGTGCGGCGCCGCAGGAGAACATGCCATGGCTGCAAGCGACGAGGTGGTCTACCTCACCCCTTCCGAGATCGTGCCCCGGGGCAAGGCGCCCGGCGCACGCGCCCAGCTGCTCAGCGACAACGGTGGACGCAAGACCTATGCACTGGTGCTCGCCAGCGGCGACGAAGTGGCCACAGCGCTCATGGATTTCGTGAAGGCCCACCAGGTGCAGGCCGCGCATTTCACGGCCATCGGCGCGCTGCGCGACGTGAAAGTGGCCTGGTACGACCTGGAACGCAAGGCCTACAAGGTGATGCCCATCCCGGGCCAGGTCGAGGCGCTGTCGGTGGTCGGCGACGTGGGCATGGCCGGCGGCCAGCCCGCCGTGCACTGCCACATCACGGTGGGCCTGGACGACGCCAGCGCGCGCGGCGGCCACCTCGTGCAGGCGGTGGTGTCGCCCACACTGGAGATCATGCTCACGGTGGAGCCCACCATGCTCAAGAAGATGTTCGACTCCTGCACGGGGCTCACGCTGTTCGACCCCGCGCCGCAGTCGCCGCAGTCGCCTCAGTAGCCGACCGTGAAGCGCTGGCGCGCGTGCTGCGGCCGCTCGATCTCGTCGGCCAGCGCGATCGCGAAGTCTTCCATCGAGACGTGGCTGTTGCCCTGCGCGTCGACGAGCAGCTGGTCGCCGCCCAGGCGGAACTTGCCCGTGCGCTCGCCCGGCGTGAACAGCGCCGAGGGCGACAGGAAGGTCCAGTCCAAGCCCTGCTCGCTGCGCAGCGCCTGCAGGAACACGCGGCCCGCGCTGGCTTCGGCCTTGTAGGCCGCGGGGAACTCGGGCGTGTCCACGAGCGCCACGCCGGGCGCCACCTCCAGGCTGCCCGCGCCACCGACCACGGCCACGCGCGGCACGCCGGCCTCCTTGGCCGCTGCGAGCAGCGTGGCGGCGTCGATGCCGCCCACGAAATGCGTGCTGCTGACGACCACGTCGTGGCCCTTGAGCAGCGGCACCAGCGCGGCGCGCTGCGTGGCGTCGGCAGCCACCAGCGTGAGGCCGGCACGCGCCTGGGCCTTGGACGGGTCGCGGGCAATGCCCGTGACGCTGTGGCCGCGCGCCAGCAGTTCGCTGGCGACGCGGGAACCGACCTTGCCGGTGATGCCGAGGATGGCGACTTTGGACATGGTGTGCTCCTTGTGAAAAAAATCGAGTCCGGTTCAGGCCGTCTGCTGGGCCATCTGCTGACCCATCTGTAAACCCATCTGCCCGGCCAGTTCGGCACGCCAGGCCGCGGGCCGGCCCAGCCAGGCGGCCGCGTCCAGCGGCACCAGGCGCTCGCCCACCGCCAGGGCCAGGGTCGG
>DATKFT010000309.1:0-3120 GCA_035544335.1 Pseudorhodoferax sp. | reverse complement strand
TTCCATCTTGCGCGGGGCCGGGAAGTAGTCGTTGCAGGCGTAGTGCTGGGTGCTGCGGTTGTCCCAGACGACGACGTCGCCCGGCTTCCAGGACCAGCGCACCTGGTACTCGGGGATGCTGGCCCGGCTGATCAGGTAGTTCAGCAGCAGCGCGGCGCCGGGTGCCTTGTCGATGCCGTGGCGCACGTTCTCGGGCGTGCTCCAGTTCGCGAAGTGCGTCGAGAAGCCGGCGCCCACGAACAGGATCTTCTCGCCTGTCTCGGGGTGGATGCGCACGACCGGGTGCTCCACGGGCGGGTGCTCGCGGCCCAGCCGGGCGCGCGCCTCGGGGTCCATGACGGCCCCGAAGGTGTGCTCGATGCTGGCCTTGGCGCGCAGCGGTGCGATGGTGCGCCGGATGTCTTCGGGCAGCTCCTCGTAGGCGCGCACCATGTTCACCCAGATCGTGTCGCCGCCGACCTCCGGGCACTCGATGCAGCGCAGCACCGCACCCATGGCCGGGTTGGGCCGCCACAGCCCGTCGCAGTGGAAGGTGTTCTCGTAGCTGTGCGGGTTGTCGCTGCGGTAGATGCGCACCAGGCCGGGGTGCTCGGGGTCGCTGCCGGCCACCGGGTGGTCTTCCAGCGGGCCGAAGCAGCGCGCGAAAGCCACGTGTTCGGCGCGCGTGATGTCCTGGCCGCGGAAGAACAACACGCGGTGGCGCAGCAGTGCGGCCTTGAGCGTGGCGAACAGGCTGGCGTCGCGCACGGCCTCGCCAAGGTGGACGCCGCTGACTTCGGCGCCGATGCAAGGGGTGATCTGTCGCAGGTGCATGGCGGCTCAGTTCAGGGAAATGCCGTAGGTCTTGACGATGGCGGCGTTGCGCTCGGACATCGCGCGGGTCTCGCGCTGCAGCGCCGGGGTGTCGGTCACGACCTCGGGCTCCAGGCCCACATCCGACAGCTTGTGCTGCACCGCGGGTGCACGGGCGGCCTTGTCGATGGCCACCTGCACGCGCGAGAGCACATCCGCGGGCAACTTCGCCGAGGCCATCACGCCGACCCAGCCCCTGAACTGCAACTCGGGGTGGCCGAGCTCGGTGGTCGTCGGAACCTGGGGCAGGTGGCGCGAGCGCTGCGGCCCCGAGAAGGCAAAAGCCTTGAGCTTGCCGGCCTTGACCAGCGGCACGGCGGTCAGCATGCCGTCGAACATCAGGTCGACCTGGCCGCCCAGCAGCGCCTGCAAGGCCGGCGGCGAGCCCGGGTAGCCGACATGCTGCATGTCCAGGCCGGCCTTGTCGCTGAGGATGAGGCCGGCGTAGTGCGAGACCGTGCCCGGGCTGTAGCTGGCGAAGCTGGTCCGGCCCTTGCGCGCCTGCAGCTGCACCAGCAGGGCCGGGAAATCCGACGCGGCCTGGCTGGCGGCCGTCACCAGCAGCACGCCCGAGCGCGCAACCGAGGCCACGGGCAACACGTCCTTGAGCGGGTCGAACGGCGTCTTGATCACGTGTGGGATCTCGGCCAGCAGGTTGCTGGGACCGACCAGCAGCGTCTGTCCGTCGGCCGGCGCGGCCAGCAGGGCCTGCATGCCGATCACGCCGCCCGCGCCGGCGCGGTTCTCCACCACCACGGGCTGGCCCGTGTCGCCGGACAGCTGTTGGCCCAGCACGCGGGCCACGATGTCGGCAGTGCCGCCCGGCGGTGCAGGCACGATGAGCTTGATCGGCTGGCGGCCCCAGGCCCAGGCGCTGGTGCAGCCACAGGCATAGGCCAGCGTGCAGGCTGCCAGCACGGCGGTGGTTCGCAAGAGGTTCTTCATCGGGGCGTCTCCGTTCGGTTGTCAGGTGGCGACCAGTGTCCGAAGCCGATGCGTGGCGAACTTGCCTTGCGGGGACACGGACTTGTCTTGTGGGGACGAATCCGGACCAACCCTGAGCCGCGCGCACGCGCACTGGCACGAAATGCACAGCCGCTGGCACGCATTGCCAAAGCGCGCGCGGCGCCCGTTTCTAGAGTGCAAACGCGCTGCGCACGCCGCGCGGTCCACCACGAACCGGAGACATTCCCCATGACACGTTTCGCCTTCCGCACCCTTGGCCTGTGCGCCCTGTCCATCGCCGGCTCTGCATGCGCCCAGTCCTCCGCCACGCTGTTCGGCGTGGTGGATGCCGCCATGAGCCGCTACAGCGTGCGCAGCCAGTCCTGGGACGGCGGGCCCGCGCGCGCGGTGCGGGACAGCCGCTGGGAGATGTCACCCTCGGGCAACCTCGCCAGCCGCTTGGGCATCCGCGCCACGGAAGACCTGGGCGGTGGGTTGTCCGCCGGGTTCTGGCTGGAGGCGCCCGTGACCAACGACACCGGCGCCAACGCGCTGAGCTTTGGCCGGCGCTCCACGCTGAGCCTGACAGGCAGCCTGGGCGAACTGCGCATGGGCCGCGACCACACGCCTTCGTTTCTGAACGACTGGACCTTCGACCCGTTCACGTCCAACGGCGTGGGCCTGAACCTGATCGCCGTGGTCAGCAGCAACCTGGCCATCAGCCGCGCGCTGGAGACCAGCAAGACCGGCACGCTGGCGCAGCGCCTGCTGGGCGGAGGACTGTCCGCAGGCACCGACAACTACCTGCGCAGCAGCAACAGCGTGGGCTACTTCCTGCCCGCGGGGTTGGCCGGCGTGTACGGGCAGGCGATGTTCGCGCTCCCCGAGAACCCGCAGCAGCGCGGCCGCTATGCCGGTGCGCGGCTGGGCTGGGCCGGCGGCCCGGCCGACGTGGCGCTGGGATATGGCGAAAGCACGCTGGGCAACGCAGGCACCAGCGACGAGAAGATCAAGTCGCTGAACCTGGGGGCCTCCTACAACTTCGGCCCGGTCAAGCTCATGGGCGAATGGTCGCTGGTGCGCAACCTGCGGCCCGACGCCGGCACGCTCGCGCGCATCGACGACCGCTACCGCGGCCTGCTGCTCGGAGCCACCGCGCCGCTCGGCGCGGGCATGCTGCGGGCTTCGTATTCGCGCGTGCAATTCGGGAGCGGCCAGCACCTGGGTGACGCGTCGGCCAGCAAGCTCGCGCTCGGTTATGTGCACCACCTTTCCAAGCGCACGGCGTTCTACGCCACCGTGGCGCGAATCGAGGTGGGCAAC
>DATKFT010000308.1:0-1928 GCA_035544335.1 Pseudorhodoferax sp. | reverse complement strand
CGGGCGAGGTGCAGGACGCGGAGAGTTATCCCGAGGCCGTGACCGAGACCAGCGAGGCCCTGAACCCAGGACTGCGCGGGCGCGACATCCGCGAAGTGTTCAAGGGCCCGGACCACCACTTGCTGCTGGTGGCCAACAAGTTCCAGACCGGCTTCGACCAGCCGCTGCTGTGCGGCATGTACGTGGACAAGCAGCTCGGCGGCATCCAGGCGGTGCAGACGCTGTCGCGCCTGAACCGGGCCCACCCAGGCAAAGATATGACCTATGTGCTGGACTTCGTCAACGAGCCGGCGGAGATCCTCAAGGCCTTCAAGACCTACTACGAGACGGCCGAGCTGGAAGCGGTGACGGACCCGCACCTGGTCTACGACCTGCGGGCCAAGCTGGACGCCACGGGTTTCTACGACGAGTTCGAGGTGGACCGCGTGGCCCGCGTGGACCTGGACCCGAATGGCACGCAGAAGCAACTCGACGCGGCCATCGCGCCGGTGGCGGACCGCCTGCTCCAGCGCTACAAGGCTGCGCAGCAGGACAAGGTCGCGGCCGAGGACAGGCAAGACGACAAGGCCGCCCGCGCAGCCAAGGACCAGCTCGACGCCCTGCTGCTGTTCCGGAACGACATGGGCGCCTATGTGCGTCTGTACGCCTTCCTGGGCCAGATCTTCGACTACGGCAACACCGCCATCGAGAAACGCTTCCTCTTCTTCAAACGGCTGATCCCGCTGCTGGACTTCGGCCGCGAGCGCGACACGGTGGACCTGTCCAAGGTCGTGCTGACGCACCACACCTTGAAGAGCCGCGGCAAACAGCCGATGGGGCTGAACGCGGATGGCAGCTACAAGCTGCCGCCCATGGACGCTGTGGGCAGTGGCGGCGTGCAGGAGAAGCAGGCGGCGTACCTGGAAGAGATCATCGAGAAGGTGAACGGCCTGTTCGAAGGCGAGCTGACGGACGATGACCAGCTGGTCTACGTCAACGGGGTACTGAAAGGCAAGCTGCTGGAGAACGAGACTCTGATGCAGCAGGCCGCCAGCAACAGCAAAGAGCAGTTTGCGAACTCACCGGATCTGCGCCGGGCGCTGATGGACGCCATCATCGACACCTTCGAAGCCCACCAGACCATGAGTTCGCAGGCCTTGGGGTCGGAGCGCGTGCGCGACGGGCTGACGGACATCTTGCTGGGTCCGGTGCAGTTGTATGAGACGTTGCGGGCACGATCGAATACCCCACCGCGTCATGGGGCAGCTCCGAGCGTTTAGAAGCGCGCCCCGCCAGGCGGGAGTGGCGAGCCTGCCTCAACGATGCCAGCCATCAACGCGGCAGCGCGACGAATGTTGCAGCAGACAGCTGGCAGCTTGCGCCAATGGCGCCGGGCAAGGTGTAGAGGCGCGGAGCGGCGCGAAAGCCGTACAGGCGGTAGAGGTAGTAGCTGTCAGCGCGTAGGTCTGACGTTGCGACCTCGTTGCGTGTCATGAAGAACGGCGTGTCGATGCCGTGTTTCGTCGTCTTGACCTCGATGAAAAGTTCACGGCCTGTCGCGTCGAACGACAGGATGTCGAATCCCTCATGGTCTCCCCGCACTTGCGAGGTGTGCTCAACCTTTGCTGCCAACGTTTCCCGGCCGATAGCGCACAGTCGGGCACGCTCGTAGTTGATTGCGAAGAGTTCACCGGCCAGGCCCAATGAGCGGTTCCTGGCTTCTCGCTCGATGTAGTTGGCGTGCAGGCCCATTGCAGGGGCACGCTCCGCAACCTGTAGCGGCTTGTCAGGCACTGTCGGTTTGGCGGTGAGGATGGCAAGGATGTCGTCGACCTCGGGCACAGCCATCGGCCGCTCGGCATCGCTTGCTGCCAATGCATGCAATGGCCCGCCCTGCGCCACCCGGTCGGAGAGCACCTCGACCACCAGCTGCTGATAGTTCGATCTCG
>DATKFT010000307.1:0-3641 GCA_035544335.1 Pseudorhodoferax sp. | reverse complement strand
TACGCCGAGCTGGTCCAGGCTTTCCCGGCTTCCGAGGCGCATCATCACGCTTACCCCGGCGGCATGCTCGACCACGGCCTGGAAATCGTCGCCTACAGCCTGAAGCTGCGGCAGTCGCATCTGCTGACCATCGGGGCCAGCCCCGAAGACCAGGCGGCGCAGTCTGAAGCCTGGACTGCCGCAGTCGCCTATGCCGCGCTGCTGCATGACATCGGCAAGATCGCCGTCGATCTGCACGTCGAACTGGCCGACGGCTCGCTGTGGCACCCCTGGCATGGCCCGCTGCACCAGCCATACCGCTTCCGCTACCGCGACGATCGAGAATATCGGCTCCACAGCGCTGCGACAGGTTTGCTCTACCGCCAACTCCTCGACAGTGATGCCCTGGACTGGCTCAGTGGCTATCCCGACCTGTGGGGACCGCTGCTCTACGTCCTGGCCGGCCAGTACGAGCACGCCGGCGTGCTGGGCGAACTTGTCGTACAGGCCGACCGCGCTTCCGTGGCCCAAGAGTTGGGAGGCGATCCCGCGCGCGCTATGGCCGCCCCCAAGCACGCGCTGCAACGCAAGCTGCTGGACGGGTTGCGCTACCTGCTCAAGGAAGAGTTGAAGCTGAACCAGCCCGAAGCCTCCGATGGCTGGCTCACCGAGGACGCCTTGTGGCTGGTGAGCAAGACGGTTTCGGACAAGCTACGTGCGCACCTGCTGTCAGAGGGCATCGATGGCATCCCTACGAACAACACTGCGGTGTTCAACGTGCTTCAGGACCACGGCATATTGCAGCCGACGTCGGACGGGAAGGCGGTCTGGCGCGCGACCGTGACCAGTGCGACCGGCTGGTCCCACTCATTTACCCTGCTGCGTCTAGCTCCCGCGCTGATCTGGGAAGCTGGCGAACGGCCAGCATCGTTTACCGGCACGGTGGCAGTCGACGCTGCGGCAATCGAGAAGGATGCTGGCTTGGAGGCTGCCCCGCCTATGACTGCCGCGAAGCCTGTCTTCGAAGAACAGACGACGCCACCTTGGGAAGGCAGCAGCCCCGCTGACTTGGCTTCACCGCCCGCAGTTCAGCCCCTGCCTGACGTCATGGAAGACATGCTGGCGATGGTGGGCTCCGGACACCTCCTTGCGACGCGACAGGATGCAGAGCCCGTCCCGGCCTTCGCAACGAGTTCGCTGGTACTGCCTGTGCCAGCGTCTAAATCTTCGGCATCGACACAGCAGCCTTCGGGCGAGCACTTCATGGGCTGGCTTAGGCATGGCTTGCAGAGCCGAAAGCTGATTCTCAACGATGCCAAGGCACTGGTGCATACCGTGGACGACACGGTGTTCCTGGTAAGCCCTGGGGTGTTTCAGCGCTATGTCCAGGAGCATCCTCAAGTTCCAGCACTCGCCAAGCAGGATGCCGTTGTCGACTGGCAATGGGTCCAGAAGCGCTTCGAGAAGCTGCAGGTCCATCGCAAGCAGCCCAGCAGCTTGAACATCTGGACCTGCGAGGTCACCGGCCCGCGCAAGTCGCGCAAGCTGCATGGCTACTTACTCGATGACCCTGGCCAACTGTTCGATGAGCGGCCACCGAACAATCCCTACTTGAAACTGGCATAGGTGCTAGATACGGGCCCATAGAGGCACTGGTTGCCTGCCGTGCGCGTAGCATGGATCAACCTCTCTGCTTCATAGAAACGAACGTTGGACACGGTTACGCCGCCGAGGCTGGCGACGTCGCCAACCATTGGCACACGTTCCGTGGCAAAAGGCTTGGCGACCACCGTCGTCGGGGTGGCTGTTCGTACAGATCGTTGTTTCATCATCGTCTCGGCGTGGATCATGTACTGCAGCAAGCACGCCTGCAGCCTCTAGAGTCGAAGAAGTCGACTCGTCTCAAAGCCGGGGGGTGCTGGTGGACAACAGCAAATCGAGGCGGTGTTCGACCAGCACCGCCTCGATGCTGCGCGGCGGCTGACCGGTCATCTGCTCGATGACACCGTCGGAGAACGGCGCCAGCCCGCGTTTGGACACCTCTTCGATGATCAGCGCCTCTCGCAGCGTGGATTTCGGAAAGCCCGAGACCTGCAGATGCAGCGCCAGGGCTTCCTCACTGACGGGCACCAGGTCGATGCTGGCTCCGAAGATGATATTGATGCTGTTCACCAGCGCCTCGGCAGTGAGAGCCTGCGGGCCGGTGATCGCCAGCTCTCCGGGCGGAACAGGGTCCGCCCGCAGTACCGCCGCAGCGGTGCGCGCCACGTCCTCGCCCGCCACGTAAGGCAGTCTGCCTTGCGGCGCTGAGCTAAACCACTTCCCGCACCGAAGCGCCAGGATGATCCGCGGAAACAATCGCTCCATAGGCCAACTCACCCGCAAGACTGACAAGGCTAGGTTGCGAGCCTCGCATGCCTGTGCCACCGTCTCGCATTCCCGCGCTACAGTCATCAGCGAGGGGTCGAACACTTCGATCTGGGCCGCGTACACCACGGTGCGGACGCCGACGCGCGCTGCGGCATCGATCATGGCCTGCAGTTGGCGACGCCGCGACCACGAGCCGTCGGCAGCGCCCGGCAGGAGCAGCAGGCGGTGTGCACCGGTGAAGGCGGCATCCAGGGACGCTGCATCGTCGGGATCCGCGCCGCGAATACGCGCCCCACGGGCAGCCAGATCCACAAGGTGCACTGGTTGGCGGCTGGTGGCGATGACCTCCGCTTCATCGCGGCGCAGCAGCAGTTCGACGACGCGCCGGCCGAGCGGATCATGGGCACTGGCAACCAGCAGGCACGGAGAAAGCAACCGGGTCACCGGATGGCTCCCCCTGGCGGAGTGTGCCGGCTGCGCAGAAATGCGATTGCCGCGATGCGCGGCCTGCGCTCGTTCATGGTCGAGCTTCCTCCTGAACGGATCCAACGGTCCGGGCGCCATCGTGCAGCAGGCCGGCGACACCCTGGCGCGCATTCCCGGCGTCGGTGAGGTCAATGTTTTCGGCGGCGGCGACTACGCCATGCGGGCGTGGCTCAACCCCGAGGCCATCGCCTCGCGAGGCCTGACGGCCGGGGACGTGATCGCAGCGATGCGCGAGCAGAACGTACAGGTCTCGGCGGGCCAGGTCGGCGCCGAACCCATGCCGAACAGCGACTTCCTGAGCCTGATCAATGCGCAGGGCAGGCTGACCACGGTCGAGGAGTTCGGCAACATCGTGCTCAAGACCGGCGACAACGGCCAGATCGTGAAGCTGTCCGATGTCGCCCGCCTCGAACTCGGCGCGGGCGACTACACGCTGCGCGCCAAGCTGGACCAGAACAGCGCCGTCGTGGGCATGGGCGTCTTCCAGGCACCGGGGGCCAACGCGCTGGACATCCGTGACCAGGTGATCGCCACCATGGACGCGATGCAGAAGACCTTCCCGCCGGGAATCAAGTACGAAGCGGTGTATGACACCACGGTGTTCGTGCGCGAATCCATCAACTCTGTGGTCGCCACGCTGCTGGAGGCCGTGGCCCTGGTGGTGCTGGTGGTGATCCTGTTCCTGCAGACCTGGCGCGCCTCCATCATCCCGCTGATCGCAGTGCCGGTGTCCATCGTGGGTACGTTCGCGGTCCTGCACCTGCTCGGGTTCTCGATCAACACGCTCACCTTGTTCGGACTGGTGC
>DATKFT010000306.1:0-2395 GCA_035544335.1 Pseudorhodoferax sp. | reverse complement strand
GCAACCCGGAGATCGAGCGCCGGGCCCAGGAGGTCATCAACCGCTGCTGGCAGCAGGGTGCGGACAATCCCATCCTGGCCATCCACGACGTGGGCGCGGGCGGCCTGTCCAACGCCTTCCCGGAACTGACCAACGACGCGGGCCGCGGCGCGCGCTTCGAACTGGCTGCCGTGCCGCTCGAAGAGTCGGGCATGGCGCCCAAGGAAATCTGGTGCACCGAGAGCCAGGAGCGCTATGTGCTGGCCATCGCGCCCGAGTCGCTGGAGCGCTTCGCGGCCTTCTGCGCGCGCGAGCGCTGCCCGTTCGCCGTGGTCGGCCGGGCCACCGAGGAGCGCCAGCTGGTGCTGGCCGCTGACGACAAGCCGGTCGACATGCCCATGGAAGTGCTGCTGGGCAAGCCGCCCAAGATGCACCGCGTGGTCGAAACCGTGGCGCGCCAGTTCGCGCCGCTGGACCTGAACGGCGTGGACCTGCAAAAGGCCGTGATCGACGTGCTGGCGCACCCGACCGTGGCCTCCAAGCGCTTTTTGATCACGATCGGCGACCGCACCGTGGGCGGCCTGTCGCACCGCGACCAGATGGTCGGCCCCTGGCAGGTGCCCGTGGCCGACTGCGCCGTGACGCTGGCCGACTACGCCGGTTTCGCGGGCGAGGCCATGTCCATGGGCGAGCGCACGCCGCTGGCCGTCATCGACGCGCCGGCCTCGGGCCGCATGGCGGTGGCAGAAGCCATCACCAACCTGCTGGCCGCGCCCATCGAGTTGCCGCGCGTGAAGCTGTCGGCCAACTGGATGGCCGCCTGCGGCCAGCCCGGTGAAGACGCCGCGTTGTACGCCACGGTCCAGGCCGTGGGCATGGAACTGTGCCCGGCGCTGGGCATCTCGATCCCGGTCGGCAAGGATTCGCTGTCCATGCGCACGCAGTGGCAGGACGGCGCCGAGAAGAAGCAGGTCAGCGCGCCCGTGAGCCTGATCGTCTCGGCCTTCGCGACGCTGGCCGATGTGCGCGGCACGCTGACGCCACAGCTCGATGCGAGCGAGGCCGACAGCACGCTGGTGCTCATCGACCTGGGCCGTGGCCAGCACCGCATGGGCGGCAGCATCCTGGCGCAGACGCTGGGCCAGGTGGGCGATGCCGCCCCAGACCTCGACGAAGCTCAGGACCTCGTGAACCTGGTCAACGCGGTCAACGCACTGCGCGCCCAGGGCCGCATCCTGGCCTACCACGACCGCAGCGACGGCGGCCTGCTCGCGACCGTCTGCGAAATGGCCTTCGCCGGCCATGTCGGCGTGGCGCTCAACGTGGACCTCTTGGTCACCGAAGGCGATGGCATCAGCGACAGCCGGGCCGAGTATGGCGATGCCAAGAACTGGGCCAGCCAGGTCTCGGCGCGGCGCGAGGAGCTCACGCTCAAGGCCTTGTTCAGCGAGGAACTGGGCGTGGTGCTGCAGGTGCGCACGGCCGAGCGCAACGAGGTCATGCAGGTGCTGCGCGCGCACGGCCTGTCCAAGTGGAGCCATTTCATCGGCAAGACGCGGCCCGCGGGCGGTGCCATCGAGGTCGGCGTGGGCGAGGTCCAGGTCTGGCGCGACACCAAGGCCGTGTTCTCGGCCAAACTCTCGGACCTGCACCAGGTCTGGGACAGCGTGAGCTGGAAGATCTGCCAGCAGCGCGACAACCCGGCCGGCGCCGATGCCGAGCATGCCGCGGCCGGTGCCGTCGGCGACCCGGGCCTGCAGGTGGCGCTGAGTTTCTCGCCGACCCAGGCCGTGGCGCCGGCCCTGCTGCAGCGCCGGCCCAAGGTGGCCGTGCTGCGCGAGCAGGGCGTCAACTCGCACGTTGAGATGGCCTATGCCTTCACCGCGGCTGGCTTTGAGGCCTTCGACGTGCACATGACGGACCTGCAAGCCGGCCGCTTCGACCTGGCCGATGTGCAGGGCATCGTGGCCTGTGGCGGCTTCAGCTACGGCGACACGCTGGGCGCCGGCATCGGCTGGGCGCGCTCCATCACCTTCCACGAGCGCCTGTCGGCGCAGTTCCAGGCCTTCTTCGGGCGTGGCGACACCTTCGGCCTCGGGGTGTGCAACGGCTGCCAGATGTTCGCCGAGCTGGCCGACATCATCCCGGGGGCGCAGGCCTGGCCGCGCTTCACGACCAACCGCAGCGAGCGCTTCGAGGCGCGGCTGTCGCAGGTCGAGGTGCTGGATTCCCCGAGCCTGTTCTTCAAGGGCATGGCCGGCAGCCGGCTGCCGATCGCGGTGGCGCATGGCGAGGGCTTTGCGAACTTCGCGCGGCGCGGTGATGCGGGCCAGGTGCTGGCCGCCATGCGCTTCACGGACCACCACGGCCAGCCGACCGAGGCCTACCCGTTCAACCCCAACGGCAGCCCGGGTGG
>DATKFT010000305.1:0-2259 GCA_035544335.1 Pseudorhodoferax sp. | reverse complement strand
GGTGGCGGACTGGAACAGCTGCAGCAGCGCGATGACCAGCACGTCCATGCCGACCGTCAGCAGCCAGGTCGGGTCCAGTGCGTGGCGCGGCAGGTGCGGGCGCGCCAGCAGCCGCGTGAACAAGGCGCTGGCGAAGTACAGGCTGCACATGCCCAGCACCCAGGCCGGCACGGTGTCCGTCAGCACGTAGAGCAGCGCCTGCAGCAGCGCCAGGGCCAGCGCGATGGTGGTCCGCGCGGTCATGAAGCCGTACCAGGCCCGCGCCATCGCCAGGTCGCCGACCAGCGCGGGACGGGGGGCGCCGGCCGGCGACGGCGTGGCGGGGGCGGGCGCGCTCACGCCGGATCAGCCCTCGATCTGGCGGAGGTGTTCCTTGCTGCAGTAAACGCCCTGCCGCCCGCGCTCGGCGTCGGCCAGCGGCAGATGCAGCCCGCAGGCGGCGCAGCGCGTCATCTCGGCGGGCTGGCCACGGCCGCGCGGCTTGCTCGGTGGCGGCGGGGGGCGGCGCGAACGCCACAGCCACAGGCCGAAGGCCAGCACGAGCAGCACGATCAGGAATTTCACGGCGTCCCCCGGGCGATCAGCACTTCCATCACGAAGCG
Source organism: Pseudorhodoferax sp. (assembly GCA_035544335.1). Classification (GTDB taxonomy): domain Bacteria; phylum Pseudomonadota; class Gammaproteobacteria; order Burkholderiales; family Burkholderiaceae_C; genus Pseudorhodoferax. Next base: position 1,657 of record DATKFT010000305.1, on the reverse strand, counting down.
CGAGCCCACATAGGCCAGCAGCAGCAGCAGTGCGCCCGCGTACAGCACGCGCACGGCGGTGCGGCCGCGCCAGCCGAAACGGCTGCGGCCGACCAGCAGCACCGCGAAGGTCAGCCACGACAGCAGCGAGAACACGGTCTTGTGGTCCCAGCGCCAGCCGGACTTGCCCGCACCGTAGAGCGATTCGCCGAACAGCCAGCCGGCCGCCAGCGTGGCCGTCAGCAGCACGAAGCCGGCCTGCACGAAGCGGAAGGTCAGCCGCTCCAGCGTCAGCAGCGGCACGCCGCTGAACGAGGGGCCGGCATGGCGCATGGCGCTCTCGCTGCGACGCATCAGCCAGGCGTGCAGCACGGCCGCGGCGAACAGGCCGTAGCTGGCGATGCCCAGCGCCCAGTGCAGCGGCAGCCAGGGCGAGGCGTTCTCGTGCATGGGCGTGCCCGGAAACGCCAGTGCCATCAACACCGCCACGGCCCCGAAGCCGGCCAGCGCCCAGCGTGCGCGCAGCTGCGGAAACACATGGCTTTCCACGGCGTACACGGTGAGCACCAGCCAGGCCGTGACCGACAGCGCCGGTGCGAAACCGAAGCGCGGCGCGGCCGTGAACCACAGGCTCCAGCACAGCACCAGCGCGTGCAGCACCCAGGCCGGCAGCAGCGCATGGCGGCTGCGCTCCGGCCCCAGCCGCGACGCGATGGCGGCCGGCACCGCATAGGCCGCGGCGGCGGCGGCCGACAGCAGCACGGTGGCCATGGAGGCGCTCGCTAAAATCATGCACTCAGTTTACTGGCACGCCCCACGGGCCCCAGCCGCTTCTCCCTCCCCGCAACTGTGCTCCTGCTACCGGAGCAAAGGACCTCCATGGCGTCCGCCCTCACCGAAAAACTCTCGCGTCTGGTCAAGGAGATCCGCGGCCAGGCACGCATCACCGAAGCCAACGTCACCGACATGCTGCGCGAGGTGCGCATGGCGCTGCTGGAGGCCGACGTGGCCCTGCCCGTGGTGCGCGACTTCATCGCCCGCGTGAAGGAAAAGGCGCTGGGCCAGGAGGTGCTGGGCTCGCTGTCGCCAGGCCAGGCGCTGGTCGGCATCGTCAACCGCGAACTGGCGACCACCATGGGCCAGGGCCTGCCGGGCGCCGAGCTGAACCTGGCCGCCCAGCCGCCCGCCGTGGTGCTGATGGCCGGCCTGCAGGGCACCGGCAAGACCACCACCACGGCCAAGCTGGCCAAGCTGCTGACCGACAAACGCAAGAAGAAGGTGCTGACCGTGTCGGCCGACGTGTACCGTCCGGCCGCCATCGAACAGCTCAAGACCGTCACCAAGCAGGCCGGTGCCGAATGGTTTCCGAGCACGGGCGAGCAAAAGCCCGTGGACATCGCACGCGCGGCGCTGGACCACGCCCGCCGCCACTATTTCGATGTGCTGTTGGTCGACACGGCCGGCCGCCTGGCCGTGGACGAAGCGCTGATGCAGGAGATCCGCGAGCTGCACGGCGCGCTGAACCCCGTGGAGACGCTGTTCGTCGTCGACGCCATGCAGGGCCAGGACGCGATGAACGTGGCCAAGGCCTTTGGCGAGGCGCTGCCGCTCACGGGCATCGTGCTGACCAAGACCGACGGCGACTCGCGCGGCGGTGCCGCACTGTCGGCGCGCCACG
>DATKFT010000304.1:0-1756 GCA_035544335.1 Pseudorhodoferax sp. | reverse complement strand
GGGTCGGCTTGTTGCCCTCCATCTCCTCGACCTGGCGCGCCGCTCCGCTCGGTGTGGGCGGGCTCTGCGGCACCTTGTCGAGCAGGGGGTCGTCCGAGGTGCGGACATGGTGGCGCGTGTGCAGCACGGCGGCCGCCTGGTTGAAACCGTTCTCGGCGATCGGCTTGGAGAACAGGCTGGCGAACTGGCCTGCGACCTGACCGAGCTCGATGCGGTCCTGCGGCCGCTTGGGGCCGGCCAGGCTGGGCGTCACATCACCCAGGTCGAGCTTGACCACCTGCGAGTAGTCGATCTCGCCGGCCAGCGGCACGCCGAACAGGCCCTGCGCGCGGAAATAGGCTTCGAAGGCCTCGATCTCGGCCTTGGTGCGGCCCGTGCCCTTGAAGTATTCGATGGTCTTCTCGTCCACGGGGAAGAAGCCCATGGTGGCGCCGTACTCGGGCGCCATGTTGCCGATGGTGGCGCGGTCGGGCAGGGCCAGCGTGCGCGTGCCCTCGCCGAAGAACTCGACGAACTTGCCCACCACCTTGTGGCGGCGCAGGATCTCGGTCACGGTCAGCACGAGGTCGGTGGCCGTGACGCCCTCGCGCAACTGGCCCGTGAGTTCGAAACCGACCACGTCGGGCGTCAGGAAGTAGACAGGTTGGCCCAGCATGGCGGCCTCCGCCTCGATGCCGCCCACGCCCCAGGCCACGACGCCAATGCCATTGATCATGGTCGTGTGGCTGTCGGTGCCAACCAGGCTGTCGGGGTAGTAGACACCGTCGGCCGTCTTGTGCACGCCGCGCGCCAGGTACTCGAGGTTGACCTGGTGCACGATGCCAAAGCCCGGCGGCACGACGCCAAAGGTCTTGAAGGCCTGCATGCCCCACTTCATGAACTCGTAGCGCTCGCGGTTGCGCTGGAACTCGAGCTTCATGTTGAGGTCCAGCGCGTCCTTGCGACCGTAGTAGTCGACCATGATGGAATGGTCCACGACCAGGTCCACGGGCACCAGCGGCTCGATGCGGCCGACCGGCTTGTTCAGCTTGGCCGCCACGCTGCGCATGGCGGCCAGGTCGGCCAGCAGCGGCACGCCCGTGAAGTCCTGCAGCACCACGCGCGAGACCACGAACGGGATCTCGTCGCTGCGCTCGGCCTTGGCACCCCAGTTGGCGAGCTGGTGCACATGTTCCTCGGCCACGCGCTTGCCGTCGCAGTTGCGCAGCACGGACTCGAGCACGATGCGCAGCGAAACAGGCAGACGCTGGATCTGCGGGAATTCCTTGGCCAGGGCCGGCAGCGAGTAGAACTCGCCCGTCTTGCCGGAGGCGGTGGTGAAGCGTTTGCGGGTGCGGGCGAATGCGTGGGCCATGCCGGGATGCTCCGTCTCGTGGGGTGGTGGTGGTGCGGCGCGAGGCGCCTGCGAAAGCGCAGCCATCCTACTACCGGCCCGCGGCAACGGCAGACCGTGAACTATTTGGCATTTCGGCCGCAGGGGCTGCCGCCGCGGCCCGCAAGGCCCAACCGCTCATCGCGCGCCGATGGCCGCCTGACGCGCCCGGGCCGACACTGCACACAATCGGCCGAACAGACGTTTAGCATCGCCCGGTCATGTCCAGCCCCTCCCGTGGCCACCCCTTCTTTCATGCGGTCCGCGGCTTCACCACGATCGAGCTCATGGTGGTCGTGGCCATCCTGGCCGTGCTCGCGGCTCTCGCAGGGCCCAGCCTCGTGCCCATCCTGGAGCGCTGGCGCGTGCGCCAGGCCGTGGAAG
>DATKFT010000303.1:0-4822 GCA_035544335.1 Pseudorhodoferax sp. | reverse complement strand
CTGGGCGGCCTCGATGCTCACGCGCATGGACTCGAACTCGGTGATCGCCGACGCCGTGGCCGGCGCCGTGCCGGCCGGCGGCAGGCCCTCGCCCCCGGCCTGCGAGACCGCCAGCGCGTTGCGCGCGAGCGCCCGTGCCGGCCGCGTGATGCTGCGCGCGATCCACACGGCGGCCAGCAGCGCGGCCAACAGACCCAGCGCGCTGCCGGTGGCCAGTTGCACGAGCGGCTGCTGCCAGCCCCGGTCGAACACGGCCACGGGTTCGCCGATCACGACCACCCAGCCCGGCGTGGCGTCCAGCGTCTCGAAGGTCAGGATCGCGCTGCCGCCCTCGGCGGTCACGGCCTCGAACTGGCCGCGCGGGGCGTTCAAGGCCTTGAGCTGTTCCCAGCTCGGCACGGGCCGCCCGACGAAGCGCTCGCTGTCGCGCGAGCGCGCGACGAGCCGCCCGTTGCCGTCGGTCACGGCGATCAGCAGGCTGTGGTCGCTGCCACGCCGTTGCGGCGCCAGCTGGATCAGGTGGTCGGCCGGCAGCACCAGCGACAGCACGGCCTGTTGCTGCCGCGAGCCCGACAGCGCCACCGACAGCGCCACCCGCGGCGCCTGCTGGCCGGGCCGTGTGAACAGGTTGGAGAGCACCACGCCGTCGCGCGCGAGGGCCTCGCGCACCACGGCCTCGGGCAGTTCGTCGCTGTGCACGGTGGGGGGGCGGCCGATGCCGTTGTCGCTGGCCACGGAGACCACGAGCCGGCCCTGGCCCGAGCCATCGACCCAGCGCCGGGCCTGGTCCAGCGCGATGCCGCCGCTGTCGATGCCCAGGGCCATGGTCTGCAGCAAGGCGGCGCGGTTGGCCAGGTCGCCCTCGATCGTCTGCGCCAGCGTGCGCGTGGTGTCGGCCAGGCGCACGGTCGAGGCGTCGCGGTGGGCGTTGCCGGACTTCCAGATCGCGAACGCGGCCGTGGCCAGCGCTGGCGCCAGCGCCACGACCAGCAGCAGCAGCAGCACGGTGCGCAGGCGTGTCGTGCGCCTGGCGGGCCCGGATGCTTCGGGGTGCGGTGTGGCGCGTGCAACAGCCATGCGTGCCCTTGGACGTGGAATCTCGGGCCAAGATAGCACGGACGGATGGCGTTCGCGACGCCTTGGGGCCGCACCGGCGCCCGGCGGGCGGGCGGGGCCGACCTGCGGGTGTAGGACGGTGTGTCGGCCCCCCATGTCACATGGCTCCGCACGCCCAGGGCCCTGCCTGCGTTGCCGTTACACTTGATTGCAAATGGGCAAAACGGCCGAAAGGCCGTGACGCAAAGCCTCCGGCCTACAGCAGCAATGCCAGGGTAGCGGGGTTACCGGCGGAAGTACTTCCCCGCTGCGCATGCCCTGCCACGTTTCTCCAGGGGCTGCTGTGCGCGTTCTGTTCCCACTTTCCTGTCTGGCCCGGCGCCTGTCCGGTGCCGCAGGCATGGGCGCGCGCTTGGCCATGGCCCTGGTCCCTCGGCTGCCTGGCGCGCGGGCGCCGGCCGGCCACAGCGTTTCCGCCAACTCCCAGAAAACCATGAAAAACAGCACCCTGCTGGCCATCGGCCTCGCCTGCTCCGCGCTCGTCGCACCCGCCATGGCCTGCACCTTCAACTATTCGCACTACGGCGAGCCGCAGGTCAAGAAGCGGATCGGCACGCTGATCGGGGCCAAGGTCACCAACCAGTACTGCGAGAAGTACAACAAGACCCACGAGATCTTCATCCTCACGAACGGCTACCAGAACACCACGCGCACGCTGGTCCATGTCACGGTGGGCCTGCGCAAGCGCGATTCCGAGGCCTTCCCCGACAAGCGCCGCAGCGCCTACAAGTTCGAGGACGGCAACTTCGTGCTGTCCAAGCAGTACGAGATGTCGGCCACGCTGGCCATGGACATGCTCATGGACGTGATGTCCGACCTGGAAGGCTTCACCGAGTGAGCCGGTCCGGCTAGGCCGCGGCCCGCCCTTGTTGGGCGTGCAGGCCGCAGATGATCTCGCCCAGCCGGCGCAGGCCGGCCTGCAGCTGCGGCGTCCAGGGCAGGCCGCAGTTCAGGCGCACGTAGTGGTCGCTGCGCTGGGTGTTGGAGAACAGCGTGCCGGGCGCCACGAGGATGTGCTCGCGCAGCGCGGCCTCGAACACCGCCGACGAGGACAGCTGGTCCGGCAGCTCCACCCACAGCTGCAGCCCGCCCGGCGGCAGGTTCAGCCGCGTGCCCTGCGGGAAATGCCGCATCACAGCCTCGGCCGTGCGCTCGCGCTGGCCGCGCAGCTGCTGGCGCAGCTGGCGCAGGTGGCGGTCGTAGGCGCCCGAGCCCATGAAGCCGCCGGCGGCCCACTGGGCCAGCGCCTCGTTGCTGCGCGACTGCGCGTACTTGAGCATCTCCACGCGCGCATGCCACTTGCCGGCGTGGATCCAGCCCAGCCGCAGCCCGGGCGCGAGCACCTTGTGCAGCGAGGCGCAGTGGATCACGTTGCCGCTGTGGTCGAAGGACTGCAGCGCGCGTGCCGGCGCCGGCGCGTCCAGCAGCTCGCTGTAGGTGTCGTCCTCGATCAGCGCGATGGCATGCGCCTCGCACAGTGCCACGAGCCGCGCCTTGTGCGCGTCCGGCATCACGCTGCCCAGCGGGTTCTGCAGGTGCGGCACCACGACCACGGCCTTGATGTCGCGGTAGGCGCCGATCGCGAGTTCCAGCGCCTCGATCGACAGCCCGGTCTGCGGGCTGGTCGGGATCTCCAGCGCGCGCATGCCCAGGCTCTCGAGCACCTGCAGCAGCCCGTAGAAGGTGGGCGACTCCACGGCCACCGTGTCGCCGGGCTGCGCCACGGCGCGCAGCGCGAGGTTCAGCGCCTCGATGCAGCCGTGCGTGGGCAGCACCTCCTCGGGCGACAGGGTCATGCCGACGCGCACCGCGCGCTGGGCCACGGCCTCGCGGAACGGCGTGCGCTCGCGCGAGGGGATGGCCTGCGTCAGCAGCTCGGGGTGCTCGCGCAGCGCCCGCGTGACCGCATTGCGCATGGCCTCGGCCGGGTACATCGCGGGCGCGCCGCGTGCCGTCGACAGGTTCAGGTGCACGGTGTGCGAGCGCCGCTGCGTGACGAAGCGCGACACCTTCTCGTGGATGCCGACGAACTGCGCCGGGTCGGGCGCGCGGTCGGTGGCCGGCTCCTCCATGGGCACGATCCGGAGCCTGCGCGGCCGCGCCACGAAGTAGCCCGAGCGCTCGCGCGCCTCGGCCCAGCCATCGGCTTCCAGCGTACGGCAGACCTGCAGCGCGGTGGACAGGCTCACGCCGTGCAGCTGCATGAGCGCGCGCAGCGAGGGCAGGCGGTCGCCGGGCTGCAGCGCACCCGCACGGATGGCCTGCAGGTAGTGTTGCGCGATCTCGCGGTAGCGGGGCGTGGAAGACATGGCGCGGTGGAGTCCGGCGCGATCTTGCGCCACGGCTGCGTGGCTGAACAGATGCAGATCGCGGCCCGGAGAACCATAACAGATGGTCGCCAGACCCCTCTGTTCCGATGCACATCTCCGGGGCCTGTGCCTGTTCCGTTGCGGGGGCCTTGCCTACGATTTGGCCATCCCGTCACTCCTTGCGAAAGAACGCCATGGACACCGAATCCCTTCTGCAGACCACCGCCCTGGCCGCCGGCCAGAACCTGCATCTGGCGGTCGAGGCCGGCACCGTGCTGGTCGCCGTGCAGGGCGGGCTGCGCGTGGACGAGGCCCCGCGCTGGCTCGCGGAACGGCTGCTGCCCGTGGGCGCCCGCGTCGGCGAAGGCCAGGCCTACGCCGTGGAGCAGACCGGCTGGATCTGCGTGACGGCGCTGGCAGACGCGCGCCTGGCCCAGGTGCAGCCGCCCGGCCTGGCCGCCCGGCTTGTGGGCCGGCTGCTGGGCCGGCGTTCCCACAGCGGCCCGGCGGTCTGCTGAACGCGCCGGCCGGCGTCGGCGCCGGTCCGCGACACCTGTTCGGACAACCATGTGGATAGTTCCAGCACAAGCAGGCACTTGTCCACTGCGCCAGGCCGGTCGCCGAAGTTGTTCCCTACCGTGCCGCAGGCTCCCAGGCCTTGCCACACATGGCTGTCACATTTGCAGGTCGTTGATTTCAATCGAGAAATGTGACTTGCCCACAGAAACGCGGCGGCCTCTACTACGACTACTATTTATATATACAAGAAATAAAGAGAGAGTCAGTCAGATGATTCGGGCAGATGCAGGGGCTGCCTGGGCGGACGGAACGGCCTGCGGCAGGGTGGGACAGGCGATCCGAAGCGGTCCACGCGCTCCCTGAAGGCCGCTGGAGACTGTCCTGCACAGGCAAGGGACCTGATCGTCAGGCGCTTCATGGCGCTGGCCGCCGGGCCCGAGTTGAGTCGCCACAGCGCGCTGACGCGCGACAGCTTCTTCATCGGCACCGATTGCCGAGCAGGCCCAAGTGGCCGAAGCCCAGCATGTACGACAGCACGCAGGGACCGAAGAACACCGGCTTCAGGTGGGCCGCGTTGATGCGGTGCGGCATGGGCAGCAGGCGAGCGACGAAGTCCGAGAGGTTTTGGACACTCCGCGATGAAACCGCCCTCGGCCGGCTTCCTTAGTTGCCGCTACGCGCAGCCCGCCTCGCTTCCAGTTCCCGCCGTGTTCTTTCCAGTTCCTCGGCCAGCAGCTTCTCATTCGGCAGAACGGTCTGGTACTCCGCGGCCAGTACCTTGTTGGACAGGCCTTCCAGCGCGTAGTGCGCTTCGTTGCTGCCTTTGCTGGCGCACAGGATCAGACCCACGGGCGGGTTCTCGCCGGGTTTCATCCAGT
>DATKFT010000302.1:0-5547 GCA_035544335.1 Pseudorhodoferax sp. | reverse complement strand
AACGCGTCATGAGCAGTTCGCGAAAGCCCTGCTTGAACGCGCTGTCGTCCGGGCGCACCGCGACGACCTGCACGGCGGCATTGGCCCGGCCTTCGACGGCCATGCGCTGGGCCACGCGGGCGGCCACGTCGTCGGCCAGCACGTCCCAGTGGTGCACGGCGCGGGCCTTCTTCTGGCTGGACTCGGGGTAGTTGTCGGCGCGCGGCACGTCCAGGGTGCTGCAGGCGCCCAGCAGCGCCAGCGCGCAGCCGGCGAGCACCCGGGCGCAGGCTGCGCGCGGGGAGGGAGAAAGCTTCTGCATGGGCATGGTTCGAAGTGGGGCGCGAACGCTCGCACCCTGTTCCGGGATAAGTCGACCGCGCAGGGCCGGGACTTAAATGGCAGCGCGATGCCGGGTGGCTGCAAAGTGGCCCGAAACCTGCTGTGCGCACTTAACATCGCGGCCACGCTCGTTTCCGGTGCCGCCGGCGGGATCGGGCAGTCCATGGGGGGCCTGGCCCGCAGCCCCCGGAACGCCCACCGATCCCAGGAGCCGCCCTGCTGCCCATGACCATTCCAAGACTGGCACTCGCCCACATCACCAAGACCTACCCGGCGGTCGTCGCCAACAGCGACGTCTCGCTGACCGTGCTGCCCGGCGAGATCCACGCGGTGCTGGGCGAAAACGGCGCGGGCAAGTCCACGCTCATGAAGATCATCTACGGCGCGGTCAAGCCGGACCAGGGCCAGGTGCACTTCGACGGCCGCGCGGTGCACGTCCGCAACCCGCAGGAGGCGCGCGCGCTGGGCATCAGCATGGTGTTCCAGCATTTCAGCCTGTTCGACACGCTGACCGTGGCCGAGAACGTCTGGCTGGGGCTGGACAAGCACCTGCAGCTGGCCGAGGTCACGCAGCGCATCCTGGCCAAGGCCGCCGAGTACGGCCTGGACATCGACCCCACGCGGCCCGTGCACACCTTGTCGGTGGGCGAGATGCAGCGCGTGGAGATCATCCGCGCGCTGCTCAGCGATCCCCGGCTGCTGATCCTGGACGAGCCGACCTCGGTGCTGACACCGCAGGCGGTCGACAAGCTGTTCGTGGTGCTGCGCCAACTCGCGGAGCAGGGCTGCAGCATCCTGTACATCAGCCACAAGCTGCACGAGATCCGCGAACTCTGCACGGCCTGCACGGTGCTGCGCGGCGGCAAGGTGACGGGCGTGTGCGATCCGCGCGAGCAGAGCAACGCCTCGCTGAGCCGGCTCATGATCGGCGCCGAGCCGCCTGCGCTGCAGCACCGCGCGGCCCAGGCCGGCGCGAGCGTGCTGCAGGTGCAAGGCCTCACGCTGGCGCGCGAGGACCAGTTCGGCGTGGACCTGGAGGACATCGCGTTCACGGTGCATTCGGGCGAGGTGGTCGGCATCGCGGGCGTCTCGGGCAATGGGCAAAAGGAGCTGCTCTACGCGCTGTCGGGCGAGGACTGCCGCGCCGCACCCGCCATGGTGCGCATCCTGGGCAGGGACGCGGCACGGCTGCGGCCGGGCCGCCGGCGCGCGCTGGGCCTGCATTTCGTGCCCGAGGAGCGGCTGGGCCGCGGCGCCGTGCCCACGCTGAGCCTGGCGCACAACCTCTTGCTCACGCGCAACGACGCCGTGGCCAGGAGCGGCTGGATCCGCGTGCGCCGGCTGGCCGAACAGGCGCGCGAGACGATCGCGCGTTACCAGGTCAAGGCCGGCGGGCCGCACGTGGCGGCCAAGTCGCTGTCGGGCGGCAACCTGCAGAAGTTCATCGTGGGCCGCGAGATCGACGCCCGCCCGAAGCTGTTGATCGTCTCGCAGCCGACCTGGGGCGTGGACGTGGGCGCGGCCGCGCAGATCCGCGCGGCCATGCTCGCGCTGCGCGATGCCGGCTGCGCCGTGCTCGTGGTCAGCGAGGAGCTGGACGAGCTGTTCGAGATCTGCGACCGGCTCCATGTGATCGCCAAGGGCCGGCTGTCGCCGTCGCTGGCGCGGGCCGAGGCCACGGTGCCCTTGATCGGCGAATGGATGTCCGGGCTGTGGACCGGGGCGACGGAGGTGCAGCATGCTCAGGCTTGAAGCGCGCCCCGAGCCCTCGAGGTTCTGGAGCCTGGGCTCGCCGCTGCTGGCGCTGGCCATCACGGTGCTGATCGGCACGGCGCTGTTCGCCGCGCTGGGCAAGGACCCGCTGCGCGGCCTGGGCGTGTTCTTCTGGGAGCCGCTGCGCAACACCTACGCCATCGGCGAGCTCATGGTCAAGGCCACGCCGCTGCTCGTCATCGCGCTGGGGCTGGCCGTGTGCTTTCGCTCCAACGTCTGGAACATCGGCGCCGAGGGGCAGTTCGTGCTGGGCGCCATCTGCGCGGCCGGCGTCGCGCTGATGGCCGGCAAGGGTACGAGCGGCTGGATCGTCGTGCCCATCCTGCTGGCGGGCATGCTGGGCGGCATGCTGTGGGCGGCCATCGTGGCGCTGCTGCGCGACCGCTTCAACGCGAGCGAGATCCTCGTGAGCCTGATGCTGGTCTACGTGGCGATCCAGCTGCTGGGCTATCTCGTGCAGGGGCCGTGGAAGGACCCGATGGGCTACAACTTCCCGCAGAGCAAGACCTTCGAGGCGGTCACGCAGATCCCGCGGCTCATGCAGGGCTCGCGCGTGACCGTGGGCCTGCTGCTCGCGCTGCTGGGCGCGGGGGTGCTGTGGGTGTTCCTGTTCCGCACGCGCGCGGGCTTCGCGCAGCAGGTCGGCGGCCTGGCGCCGGCGGCGGCGCGCTACGCGGGCTTTTCCTCGCGCCGTGCGCTGTGGACGGCGCTGCTGGTCTCGGGCGGCGCGGCCGGCCTGGCCGGCGCGCTGGAGGTGGCCGGCCCGATCGGCCAGCTCACGCCCTACGTGCCGGCCGGCTACGGTTTTGCGGCCATCATCGTGGCCTTCGTGGGCCGGCTGCATCCGGTCGGCATGGTGTTCTCGGCCATCCTCATGAGCATGTTCTACATCGGCGGCGAGCTCGCGCAGTCGCGCCTGGGCCTGCCCAAGTCGCTGACGGGCGTGTTCCAGGGCCTCTTGCTGTTCACGCTGCTGGCCTGCGACACGCTGATCGCGTACCGCGTGCGCTTCACGGGTTTCAAGGGGGCGCACTGATGGACGCGTACGCACTGTTGCTGGCCGCCACGCTCAATGCGGGCACCGTGCTGGCGCTCGCCGCGCTGGGCCTGCTCATCAACGAGAAGGCCGGCATCATCAACCTGGGCGCCGAAGGCATGATGCTGTGCGCGGCCATCGCGGGTTTCGCGGGCGCCGTGCACAGCGGCAGCACCTGGGTGGGCTTTGCGGCCGGCATGGCGGCCGGCGCGGCCATGGCCGCCGCCTTCGGTGTGCTCGTGATCTGGTTCAACACCAACCAGTACGCCACGGGCCTGGCGCTGAGCCTGTTCGGCAGCGGCTTCTCGGCCTTCGTGGGCGTGTCCTATGTGCAGGAGCGGCTGGGCTCCTCGCCGCAGTACGCCATTCCCGTGCTGGCCGACATCCCCTGGTTCGGGCCGGCGCTGTTCCGCCATCACCCCATGGTCTACCTGGCCATGGCGTTCACGCTCGCCTTGGTCTGGTTCCTGCAGCGCACGCGCAGCGGCCTGGTGCTGCGCTCGGTCGGCGAGTCGCCCGAGTCGGCGCATGCGCTGGGCTATCCGGTGCGGCGCATCCGGCTGCTGGCCGTGGTGGCGGGCGGCGCACTGTGCGGGCTGGCGGGCAGCTACCTGTCGGTGGTCTACACGCCGCTGTGGGTCGAGGGCATGGTGGCCGGCAACGGCTGGATCGCGTTGGCGCTGACGACCTTCGCGACCTGGCGGCCGATGCGCGTGCTGCTGGGCGCCTACCTGTTCGGCGGTGTCGGGCAGCTGGCCTTCTTCCTGCAAAGCCATGGCGTGCAGGTGCCCAGCCAGTTCCTGTCGATGCTGCAGTACCTGGCGCCCGTGGTGGTGCTGGCCGTGATGTCGCGCAACCCGGCCTGGATCCGCGCGAACATGCCCCATTCCATCGGGAAGCCGTTCTATCCGGGCGCATGACCCGGCCGCCGTGCCGGCCGCTTTGTTCGCGCACCCATGCGGTCCGCCGGCAGGCCCGGCCGCCTGGGCCCCAAGGCCTAGCGTGCGGGCGTTCCGGCCGGGAAGACCACGCGCATGCGCAGGCCGTGTCCGCCGCCCCTGTCCTCGCATGCGATGCTGGCGCCATGCTGGCGGACCACGGCCGCCACGATCGCCAGGCCCAGTCCGCTGCCGGCCACCGTCTGGTCGGGCGCGCGGAAGAAGCGGTCGAACACGCGGCTGCGCCAGGCTGGCGCAATGCCCGGCCCCTCGTCCATCACCTCGAGCACGGTCGCCAGCGTGGCCGGATCGCGGTGGGCGCGCACGCGCACCACGCCACCGGCCGGGCTGTACTTGATGGCGTTGTCCACCAGGTTGTCGACCAGGGCTTCGAGTTCCTGGCGCGCGGCCTGCAATGGCAGCGGGCCCTCGGCGTCCAGGTCGAGCTCCACGCCACGCGCGCGGGCCAGGCCCGCCAGATCGCCCAGGCGCCGCTGCAACAGCTGGTCCAGCGCCAGCGCCTGCATGCCCGAGGAGGACGGCCCGGCATCGGCCCGCATGAGGGCCAGCATCTGCTCGACCAGGCGGCCGGCGCGCACGCTGCAGCCCACCAGTCCGTCCAGGCGGCCGGCCAGCGGGGCCGGCAGCGCCAGCTGGTGCAGGGCCTCGGCATGGACGCGGATGGCTGCCACGGGGGTGCGCAGTTCGTGGGCGGCATCGGCGATGAAGCTGCGCTCGCGCGACAAACCGTCCCTGACACTTTGCAGCAAGCGGTTGACGGCCTGCGCCAGCGGCTGGAGCTCGCGGTGGCGTGGTTGGAATGCCAGCGGCGCGAGGTCGCCGATGCCACGGCGGGCGATTTCGCCACTCAGGCGCCGCCAGGGCCGCAATGCCAGCCAGACGGCGGCCCAGCCCGGGAACACCAGCAGCGGAGCGCTGATCAGCAGGGGCAGCACCAGCATGCTGCTGGAGGCCAGCGTGAGCATGCCGCGGCCGGGCTCGCTGGAGATGGCCAGGGTCACGCGCACCTGGCCCGAGGCATCGGAGCGCGTCATGGCGCGCCAGCGCTCTCCGGCCGCCGTGAGCGTTTCGATGCGGTCTGAAACGGTCTGGACCACAGGGGCCGCCAGGCCGGGCGAGGCGAACAGCAGCTGCGTTCCATGCCAGACCATCATGTTCACGCGCCAGCGCGGTTGATCGGGCTGCTGCCCCTCGGTGCGGCGCGCCAGGTCGATGCGGGCCAGGGCTTCCTGCAGCGCGGCAGGGCGGTCGAGCAGGGGCCCGGCCACGGCCAGTACCGCGTCGTGGCGCACGGGGTCCAGCTCCGAGGTGTCGCTCTGGAACTCCAGCAGGAGCAGCGCCCCGAGGGCGGTCCACACCAGCACCAGAACCAGGACCTGCGCCAGCACCAGGCGCCGGATCAGGCTGGGCTCGGCGCACAGGCGCCAGGCGCGGCGCAGGGCGGGCATGGCGCTCATC
>DATKFT010000301.1:0-2995 GCA_035544335.1 Pseudorhodoferax sp. | reverse complement strand
GGCTCGCAAGGCCCCCGTCAGCGTGTCCGTCGCCTTGGGCAGTTCGTAGCGCAGCAGCTCATGGGCGCCGAAGGCCACGCTGGACGACACCGCGAACACCGTGAGCCCCAGCAAGACCACGGCCAGCGGCAGCAATCCGGGCCGCCAGCGCGGCCGGCCCATGCGCAGGCTGTCCGCGGCCACGACGAGGGCCAGCAGCAGCACACCCAAGCCGAGGAATGCAAAACCCTCGTAGTCGCCCTGCCCTGAGGGCTGGTCGCGCAGCGTCTGCGACCAGAGCTGGTCCGGATCGATCAGGCTCAGCAGGTTGAAGCGGTAGACACCGTAGCCCCAGTTGGCCACCGAGCCCCCCAGCATGAAATAGCCGGCGGCAGCCATGGCGGCCAGCACCAATGCATGGCCGAGCACGATGTCGCCCAGCAGCACCGGCGTGCGGACCTGTCCCGACCAGCGGCGCTGCACGAGGTCTGCCATCCAGACTGCCCAGACCATCACGAGCAGGTAGGCGTGCACGAGCGCGGCCAGCACCAGCAGCAGCGGCCAGGCCATGCGCCGGTAGCGCGGCGTGAAGTACAGGCACAACCCGGCCAGCGGCATCCAGTGCGCGACCAGCGCATAGTGCCCGTGCAGCATGCGAAACAGCAGGCTGGGCGCCATCGCGAAGAACGCGCAGCCCAGCACGGCCACGCGCCGGTCCACGCCCAGCAGGCACAGCAGGCGCCAGGCCAGCAGCGCCTGCAGGCAAAAGCACAGGCCCAGCCAGATGCCGAAGTACTGGAATTCCGGTGGCAGCCAGCCGCTGAAGGGCTTGAACAGCAAGGCCATCAGCGGAATGGAATCGCTGAACACGACCGAGCTGCCGATCTCCAGTCCATTGGTCGGATTGGCGCCCAGCGGCCACTGCCAGAACGGGGATTGGCGGAAGAACTGCCAGCCCAGCCAGTGCTGGACAGGGTCGCCCTCCATGAGCCACGCGACGTTGCCGGTGCGCGCGATGTTGGCGCCACGCACCGACAGGAACACCAGCAGGCCCACGAGGAGCGCAGCCACGGGCTCCCAGCCGAACATGCCACGCGTGCGCACGGGACTCGGCGCCACCGGTTTCAAGACGCGTCCCGGGTGCTGGCGTCCTCTGCCCGGTCCGCGTGGGCAGCCGAAGGCGCAAAGCCCTTGAGCAGGTACAGCGGCCGCCCCTTCACCTCGTTGAAGATGCGGCCCACGTACTCGCCCAGCGTGCCGATGGCGACCAGCTGCACGCCGCCCAGGAACAGCACGGTCACCATCAGCGAGGGATAGCCAGGCACGGGATCACCGTGCAGCAGCGTGCGGTAGACGATCATCGCCGCATACAGGAAACCGAAGCTGGCGACCACGAAACCGATGTAGGTCGCCAGTTTGAGCGGCCCGATCGTGAACGAGGTCAGGCCCTCGACCGCCAGGTTCCAGAGCTTCCAGTAGTTCCACTTGGTCGTGCCCGCAAAGCGCGGGTCGCGCCGGTAAGGCACGGCGACCGAGGGGAAGCCGACCCAGGCGAACAGGCCCTTCATGAACCGGTGCTGCTCGCGCAGCCGCAGCAAGGCGTCCAGCGCACGCCGGCTCAGCAGCCGGAAGTCGCCCGTGTCGGCCGGCATGTCGATGCGGGTCAAACGCCGCACGAGCCGGTAGAACAGCTTGGCCGTGAGTTTCTTGAACCAGCTCTCGCCGTCGCGCACCGTGCGCTTGGCATAGACCATGTCGTAGCCGGCCTGCCACTGGCGCACCAGCTCGGGAATCAGCTCGGGCGGGTCCTGCAGGTCGGCGTCGATCACCACGATGGCGTCGCCCACAGCCTGGTCCAGCCCCGCCGTCAGCGCGATCTCCTTGCCGAAGTTGCGCGACAGGTCCACGACCGACACGCAGGCGTCCTCGGCGCGCAGCTGGTGCATCACCTCCAGCGTGGTGTCGCGGCTGCCGTCGTTGACATAGACGATCTCGTAGGCGCAGCCCAGGCCGCGCAGCGTGGCCAGCATGCGGCGCTGGAACTCGGGCAGCACCTCCTGCTCGTTGTAGGCCGGCACCACGACCGACAGCACGTAGGGCGTGTTCATCGGTGGACCTTCGGCTTCGCCTGCAGTGCGCGCCTCTTCGAGCGGATGGGCGCGGCTCATGGTGCGGCCTCCCCGGCAAAGACCCAGGCCCGCATGACGAAGAAGCTGCCCAGCACGATGGGCGCCACCGCCAGCAGCCAGCCGAAGGCCGCGCCGGGCCACAGCGCATCGACGGCCCGGCCGCACAGCGCGGAGACCGCCAGCAAGGCCAGCGACGCGATGATCCAACGCTGGCGCGAGCGCGGCCGGCCACGGAAGGTCCAGCGCGACTGCAGCAGCCAGGACAGCAGGTTGGCCACGGCATAGGCGACGGCATTGGCCAGCCCCAGGGGCCATTGCAGGCCGCGCGATGCCAGCCACACCACGCCGAGGTGGGCGATGGTGCACAGAACGCCCGAGACGCCAAACCGCGCGACGAGCCCGATATCCAGGGGCAAAGTTTTGTTCACGAGTAGTCAAGGCGCTGCATGCGCAAGGGGGCGTGGCCCACTCCCATGGGCCACGGCACGACGGGCGCGATCTTACTGGAGCGCCCGGGCCTGCTCGGCCAGGGCCGGGCGCACCCGGCTTGCCGGGAACACGATGGAAAAGCGCGAACCCTTGCCCAGGGTGGACTGGATGCGCAGCTCTGCACCGTGCCGCTGCACCACGTGCTTGGTGATGGCCAGTCCCAGGCCCGTGCCACCGGTCTCGCGCGAGCGGCTGCGGTCGACGCGGTAAAAGCGCTCGGTCAGGCGCGGCAGGTGCTCGGCAGCGATGCCCGGCCCCGTGTCGACGACCGAGAACTCGGCCTGGCCATCGGCCAGGGTCTGCCAGGCCACCTTCACGCGGCCGCCGGCCGGCGTGTAGCGCACGGCATTGCTGACCAGGTTGGACATGGCGCTCATGAGCTCGGTGCGCGAGCCGGC
>DATKFT010000300.1:0-3789 GCA_035544335.1 Pseudorhodoferax sp. | reverse complement strand
CGCACTGCGTGTCGCCATCCCATCCCCGTCCAGGGGCGCCGCCAGCGGCCTGGCAGCGCCAGATCCGCGGCGTCTGCTGGCATGGCCTGCTCCGCGGCCGTCGGGCTCTTTGCGCATGAGCCGGTGTCCTGCCCCGCTCGTCTCGCGCCGCGCCCAGGAGAGCTGCAATGGTTGATTTCTCGCTGTGGGACATCCTGCGCAACCTGCTGCTCGCGCTGCGCTGGACGGTCGTGCTCTCGCTGATCGCCTTCGTGGGCGGCGGCCTGGTGGGCCTGGCCCTGCTGGTCGCGCGGCTGTCGGGCAAGCGCGGCGTGGAACCGCTCGTGGGCGGCTACGTGCAGCTGTTCCAGGGCACGCCGCTGCTCATGCAGCTGTTCCTGGCCTACTTCGGCATCGCGCTGTTCGGCATCAACACCTCGGCCTGGGTCGCGGCCTCGGTGGCGCTCACGCTGTACACGAGCGCCTTCCTGGCCGAGATCTGGCGCGGCTGCGTGGCCGCCATCCCCAAGGGCCAATGGGAAGCCGCCGACAGCCTGGCCCTGTCCTTCGGCGAGAAGCTGCGCCACGTGGTGCTGCCTCAGGCCGTCAAGATCGCGGTGCCGCCCACGGTGGGCTTCCTCGTGCAGGTGGTCAAGGGCACGGCGCTGGCCTCGGTGATCGGCTTCATCGAACTCACCAAGGCCGGCACCATGATCACCAACGCGACCTTCCAACCCTTCGTGGTCTACAGCTGCGTGGCGGCGCTGTACTTCGTGCTGTGCTTCCCGATCAGCCTGTACGCCAAAACGCTCGAAAGGAAACTCCATGTCCGCAGTGCATGAGTTCCCCCCGTTTGGCCGGCTTCACTGCGTGTGGCCGTCCGATCCCCCCCAGGGGGCGCACCCGGCGGCCCGGCAGAGCCGGTTCCGCGGCTGCGCTGGCATGGCCTGCTCCGCGGCCCTCCGAGCAGCGGCATGCGTCGCGGCGTCGTATTCCAACCATGAACACTGACATGCAAACGTCCATCGTCGAGATCGCCGGCCTGCGCAAGTCCTACGGCGCCAACGAGGTCTTGAAGGGCATCGACCTCCAGGTCCGGCCCGGCGAGGTCATCGCCATCATCGGCAAGAGCGGCTCGGGCAAGAGCACCCTCCTGCGCTGCATCAACGGGCTTGAGGTGTTCCAGAGTGGCCGCCTCACGGTCGATGGCAAGCCGCTGCTGCACGACGATGCCCACGCCATGCGTGCGCTGCGCCAGCGCGTGGGCATGGTCTTCCAGAGCTTCAACCTGTTCCCGCACCTCACGGTGGGCCAGAACGTGATGCTGGCGCCCGCACTGGTCAAGAAGAAGGATGCGGCGGCCGGCGCCGAGCAGGCCAGGCAGCTGCTGGCCCGCGTGGGCCTGGCCGAGAAGTTCGACGCCTGGCCCGACCAGCTCTCGGGCGGCCAGCAGCAGCGTGTGGCGATCGCGCGCGCGCTGGCCATGGAGCCGGCCGTGCTGCTGTGCGACGAGATCACGAGCGCACTCGACCCCGAACTCGTGGGCGAGGTGCTGCGCGTGGTCGAGCGCCTGGCCGAGGAAGGCATGACGCTGCTGATGGTCACGCACGAGATGAACTTCGCGCGCAAGGTCAGCGACCGGCTGATCTTCATGCACCAGGGCTGCGTGCACGAGATGGGGTCGCCCGAGGCGCTGTTCGGCGCGCCCAGGACACCCGAGCTCCGGCAGTTCCTGTCCTCGCTGCACGGCTGACACGGCCGGGCCGGGCCGCGCACTTCAGGGCAGCTGCACGCCCGCTGCAGCCGCCGCCGCGCGCACGGACGCCGGCCAGTCGATCATGCCGGGGTCCTGTCCGCTGGCCATGCCCATGAGCAGGGCCGGCGCCTCGCCGACATTGCGGAAACCGCGCGACAGGCCGGGCGGGATGCTGACGGTGTCGTAGGGCTCGAGCACCAGGCTGCGTGCGCCGTCGGGGCCCCAGAACACTTCCCAGCGCCCGCTCAGCGCGACGAACACCTCCTGCGTCAGGTGGCTGTGCAGCGGCGCGGCCTGGCCTGGCGCGCACTGCACGATGTTGAGGTGAAAGCCTTCGGCCGCCAGCGGCGCGCCGGGCTGCTGGCCGAGCACGCGCCAGGTCGTGCGCTCGCAGCCCGGGATCGCGGCATCGGCATAGTCGCCGGTCGGCCGCAACTGCGCGAAGCGCGCCACGCGGGCTTCCATGGCGTCCACGCTGGGGTTGTCGTCGGTGATCGCGGCGCGTGCTGGCATGGCGGGCTCCCGAAAGGCGGTGGCGGCAGTGCAAGAGTGGCTTGCCGCATCCTCGCACAAGGTCCGCCGCGGGGCGTGCAGGGGGCCTCGGTGCCTGGGGCCTGGGGGCCTGCCCGTGGTTCGGGCGTGTTAGGATCGCCCCACTTTCAAACGCCCTCCCGGTCCGCCGGGAGGGCGTTTTGTTTTGGTTTTTCCAACCACCAAGGAACCATGACATGAAAGAAGACCTCCCCATCCGCGCCACAGCGGGCACCACCCTGGGCCATGTGCGCCATGGCCACGGCCCCATCCACGTGCTGGTGCTGCACGACTGGCTGGGCGACCACACCAGCTACGACGCCCTCATGCCGTACCTGGACGGGCGCGCCTTCACCTACGTGTTCGCCGATCTGCGTGGCTACGGGCTGTCCATGGAACTGGCCGGCGCCTGCACGGTGCAGGAGATGGCCGCCGATTGCCTGCAGCTCGCCGACCGGCTCGGGTGGACGCGCTTCCATGTCGTCGGCCATTCGATGACGGGGATGCTCACGCAGCGCCTGGCGGCCGACGCACCGTCGCGCGTCGCCAGCGCGGTCGCGGTCTGCCCCGTCTCGGCCGCTGGCAACCGCCTGGATCCGCAGGCCCTGGCCTTCTTCGCCAGCACGGCGCAGGACGACGAAGCCCTGCGGCGCCTGTTCCGGTTCGTGACGGGCGGACTCTGCGACGCCTGGGTGGACCGCAAGGTCCGCCAGAACCGCGAGACGGTCGCACCGGATTGCCGTCTGCGCTACCTCGACACCTTGGTCAGCGCCGACTTCGTGCAGGACGTGCGCGGCCTGGCCACGCCGTACCTGGTCATCGTGGGCGACAAGGATCCCGGGCTGGACGCGGCGGCCATGCAGCGCAGCTTCCTGGCCTGGCATCCCAACGCCGTGCTGCAGGTGCTCCCCAACTGCGGCCACTACCCGATGCAGGAGTGCCCGCCCTACTTCGCCACCGTGCTCGAAGCCTTCCTCCAGCGCCACTCCGCCTGAGCCCCAGCGCAGAACACCGGCGCTGGGAGGCCGCCTTGCCGCGGCAGCGCGCCGCTATACTGCGCGCGCTCCGCGGGAGCCGGTGCTTCGGGCACGCGCCGCATCGCCGCGAACGGCACAGGGCTGCAAACCTGCACCGGCCTGCCGACGCTGCTGCGCCAGCGGCCCTGGCCGGCGCCTTCCGCGCTGGCAGGCGGGCGCGCCAGCCCCGGCCTGCCTGCCAACCACCGCCCATGCTCGCCCATCCGCCCACCGCCCTGCTGATCGCCCTGCTGTTCCAGGGCGGCCAGGCCACGCTGCCCGCCTTCGCGGCGGACGCGCCACCGCGTCCCTCCCCTGCCGCACCGGCCTCGGCCTGGCGCATCGTCTCGCTGCAGCCTTCGTTGACGGAGACGCTCTGCGCGCTCGACGCCTGCGACCGCCTGGTCGCCATCGACCGCTATTCCGACTGGCCCGCGAGCGTGCGGCCGCTGCCGCGCGTGGGCGGCCTGGCCGATGCCGACATCGAGCGCATCCTCGCGGCCCGGC
>DATKFT010000299.1:0-23853 GCA_035544335.1 Pseudorhodoferax sp. | reverse complement strand
GTTTCGTGGCACGCAACCTGTTCGAAATGACGCCCGAGCAGCTCGTGGCCGACGGTGCGGCGCAGAAATGGCTGGTCGATCCGCCGCGCGAAGGCGCGCATGCGCTGGTGCAGACCCTGGCGCAGTTGCATGCGGGGGGCGAGCGTGCCGACTGGCAGCCGCCCGAGCGCATCGTCTATGTGAGCTGCAACCCGGCCACGCTGGCGCGCGACGCTGGCGTGCTCGTGCACGAGGCGGGCTACCGCTGTGTGGCGGCCGGGGCGGTCAACATGTTCCCGCACACGGCCCACGTCGAAAGCATCGCGCAGTTCGAGCGCGTGCCGCGCGCTTAGGCGGGTCAGGAGCCGCGCGCCGCGCGGCGCTCGCTCCTGGCCTCGGGGCTGCCGCTACCCGCCACGGACTCTTCGGTGGTCTCGGTCCGCGGCGAGGGGATCACGGCCGGCAGGCCGTCGATCTTGTTTTCGCGCATGTACTGGTCCATCTCGCGCCAGCCCGCGAAGATGGCCGCGCGCGAGGCCCTGGGGTTCAGCGTGTAGCAGTCTTCCAGTGCGCGCAGGGCGTGGCGGCAGCCGCCGCCCGTGGCCTTGGCATCGGCTTCGCGCGCCACGGTCTTCGGATCGGGGTAGATGCCGGGAATCTCGCAGCCGGCGAGCAGCAGGACAGCACCGAAGAGGGGGAAGAGGCGTGCGTGCATGGCGGGCTCAGGCAGGGGATGCGTTCATTATCGGCACCGATACCCGTAACGTTGAGTCCTAATTCGCGAACCAATGCAAAAGGCCCCGAAGGGCCTTTTGTGTGGAGCGGAGGGCGGGGGCCGCGTCAGTCGCGTTCGCCGCCCATGATGCCCAGCAGGGCCAGCAGGCTCTGGAACACGTTGAACAGGTCCAGGTACAGGGCCAGCGTGGCGCTGATGTAGTTGGTCTCGCCGCCGTCCATGATGCGCTTGAGGTCATACAGCATGAACGCGCTGAAGATGCCGATGGCCGCGACCGACAGCGCCATCATGCCGGCCGTGGAGCCCACGAACACGTTCACGATGCCGCCGACCAGCAGCACGATGGCGCCGACGAACAGCCATTTGCCCATGGAGGACAGGTCGCGCTTGATCACGGTCGCCAGGCTGGCCATGGCCAGGAACACGCCGGCCGTGCCGCCAAAGGCCGTCATGACCAACTGGGCGCCGTTGGAGAAGCCCAGCACCATCGCGATCATGCGCGACAGCATCAGGCCCATGAAGAACGTGAAGCCCAGCAGCACCGGCACGCCGGCGGCCGAGTTCTTGGTCTTCTCGATCGCGAACATGAACCCAAAGGCGCCGCCCAGGAAGACGATCAGGCCGAGGCCGCCCGTCAGCGAGGCCGTGATGCCGGTGGACACGCCGACCCAAGCCCCCAGCACGGTGGGCAGCAGGCTCAGCGCCAGCAGCCAGTAGGTGTTGCGCAGAACCTTGTTGCGCTGTTCGGTCGAAACGCCGTAGCCGCCGTAGCTGGTGTCGCCAGCGCCGTATGTGCGAACCGGATTGGTCATGATGGACTCCTCATTGCCGTGATGGCAGGTGGAGAAATTCTAGGGGGATTCAAGTGCTTAGCCCGAAATACCGGTTGCGCGGCTGTCCTTATGCCGCGTAAGGATTTGCCGGCTGGCTCCGGCCCATCTCCGAATGCCGCGGGGTTTTGTTTATGCTCGCCGTCTCTTTCCCTTCGCAAAGCACCATGAAAACCAAATCCTTTCTCGAACTCTCCGATGTCAAGGCCATCGCCGCTGCGGCCGAGTCCGAGGCGCAGAAGAACAGCTGGGCCGTGACGATCGCCATCGTGGACGACGGTGGCCATCTGCTGTGGCTGCAGCGCCTGGACGGCGCGCCGGCTGTCTCGGCCCACATCGCTCCCGCCAAGGCCCACACGGCCGCGCTGGGTCGCCGCGAGAGCAAGGTCTACGAGGACATCGTCAACGGCGGCCGCACCGCGTTCCTGAGCGCGCCCGACCTCAAGGGTCTGCTGGAAGGCGGCGTGCCGATCCTCAAGGACGGCCAGTGCATCGGCGCCGTGGGCGTGAGCGGCGTCAAGTCGACCGAAGACGCACAGATCGCGCGCGCCGGCATTGCCGCCATCGGCCTGTAATCGCCAAGGCGCAAAACAAAAAGCCGGCCCTTGGAGGCCGGCTTTTTTGATGGAGCTGTGGAAAAAATGCTTGGCTAGTCGGGCAAGCCCGTTGGCTAGCAAAAACGACCCTTGGAGACTGAAGATCAGTCTTGGAGTCGCCCCACGATGAAACCTTTACTTGGTCAGGATGAGCTTGCCGAGCTTGGTGGTCTGCAAACGGTAGACCGAACCGTTGTGCTTGATCTCCACGGTCTTCTGACCGCGCAGCAATTCATGGCTGTCGAGCGACAGTGCATCCGCGGCACTGACCTGCGCCAGACCGGCGGCGGAGAAGCGGTGGAGCGCGGCGCCGGAGCCGGAGGACATCAGGGTGGAAGTGGCAGCGTGCATGGTGTCGGTCCCGTGATCAACTTGCGATGAAGTTAATGATAACAATTCGCAATTGAAAGTCAAGCAAAGGGGCGATTTATTTCGATCGCCCCTGATGCTCTCAGGGTTGTGGTTCGGTGATGAAGCCGATCTTGCGCACGCCGGCCTGGCGCGCTGCCGACATGGCCTGCGCCACGCGTTCGTAGCGCACCTCGCGGTCGCCGCGGATGTGCAGTTCCGGCTGCGGTTCCTTGGCACCTTCGGCCTGCAGGCGCGGCAGCAGTTCCTCGTCGGTGATGCGCGACTCGTTCCAGTAGTAGCCGCCGTCGGCGGCCACGGACAGCCGCACGGTCTCGGGCTTGGCGTCCTCCTGCTCGCTGCTGGCGCGTGGCAGGTCGATGTTGACGGCGTGCTTCATCACCGGAATGGTGATGATGAAGATGATCAGCAAGACCAGCATGACGTCCACCAGCGGCGTCATGTTGATCTCGTTCATCACCTCATCGGCGTCGTCCTGGGTCCCGAAGGCCATTTCATGCCCCCTTCTTCATGGCCACCACGTTGGCCGTGCCGCCCGAGGAGACCCGCGCGCCGGTCACGAAGTAGGCGTGCAGGTCGTGCGCGAAGCTGTTGAGCTTGTTCAGCACGGACTTGTTGCCGCGGACCAGGGCGTTGTAGCCCAGCACGGCGGGAATGGCGACCGCCAGGCCCAGCGCGGTCATGATCAGCGCCTCGCCGATCGGGCCGGCCACCTTGTCGATGGTGGACTGGCCGGACAGGCCGATCGCCAGCAGCGCGTGGTAGATCCCCCAGACCGTGCCGAACAGGCCCACGAAGGGGGCGGTGGAACCGACCGAGGCCAGGATCGCCAGACCCGATTGCATGCGGGCCGTGGTGGCGTCGATGCTGTTGCGCAGCGTGCGCGTGACCCAGTCGCTCACGTCCAGCGTGTCGTGCAGATGCGCCTTGGTGTTGCGGTGGTGGGCGGTGGCTTCGCGGCCTTCCTCGGCCAGGCGCAGGAAGGGGTTGCTCGGGTCCTTGCCCAGCTTGGCCATGCCCGTGGCGAAGTCCTCGCTGTGCCAGAAGCCATCGGAGGCGTTGGCCATCTTCTTGTAGCGGATGATGTCCAGCGTCTTGATCAGGATCACGATCCAGGAAGCCAGCGACATGACGAGCAACATGACGGCCACGCCTTTGGTCACGAGGTCGCCTTGTTGCCAGACGTTGGCGAGGCCGAAATGGGAATCCATGCGTTACTCCAGAGATGAAAGAAAGGGTTATTCGAGGACGTAGTTGACCGGGGCTTCGTACCACATGGCCTGGACCACGCCGTTGACCTTGCCGGGCACATAGCGGCATTTCATGACGTATTCCATGGCCGAGCGGTCCAGCCGCTCGAAGCCGCTGGAACGCTTGATCTCGGCACGTTCGGGCCGGCCGTCCGTCCCGATCAGCACGCGCACCATCACCTTGCCCTGCTCGCCGAGCCGGCGGCTGATGGCGGGGTACACGGGGCTGGGGTTCTGCAGGTAGCTGGCGTCGCTGGACGGCAGCTGGATCTTGGGCGGCGCCGGTGGTGCCGGCGGCGGTGGCGGCTCGGGCGCGGCGGCCACGGGCTGCTCGATCGGCGGCAAGGGCGCGGGCGGAGTGGTCACGCCGGTGGGCGCGGCGGGCGCCGGGGTTGGATCGTTGATCGCCATCGGCTGCGGCGGTGGCGGCAGGGTCGGCGCCTTGGGCTTGACGACCGGCTGCTTGACCTTGGGCGGTGTGGGCGGGGCGGGTGGCGGCGGTGGTGGTGGCGTGGGCTTCGGGGGTTCGATGAACTGCGAGAGGATCTCGACCGGCACCACGATTTCGACGGCGCGCACGAGCAGGCCGCTTTGCAGCGCCCACAGGGCTGCCGCGTGGAAGGCGAGCACGCTACCGACGATGACCGTGTTGCGGCTCAGGCCACTGCGTTCGGGATAACTGCTGGAAGCCATAGTGTTGGAGAGGAATGCCGAACAGGCGCCTGCTGGCGCCTGGGGGAAAGAATCGCGCTGAACGGAGTGTCGTGGACGCGGCCTATCTGCGGAAAATCCACCAGGCCGATCCCACGACGAGGATCAGGCTGCCGCCGAGAGAGAGGAATTCCATGCTGCGCCTTCAAGGATGTTGGTGGCGAGCTGGGGGACCGTGGCGTCGATGCCGCGGCCATCCGGGCCGACAGCGCAGTGCAGGGCGGCGACGGGGTGCATGCGGCTGCACTGGTCCACGACCTCGCGCGCGCACCCTTCGCAGCGGCCGCACTGCGTGGCCACGCCAAGTTCGAGCTGGATGTCGTCGAAGCTCAGACCCGCACGCACATGGCGGACGATTTCACGGTCGGAGATCCGGTTGCACACGCAGACGATCATGGTGAGGAGGCGGTCGGTGGCTGGCTGTTCAGTGGTGCCCGCGATTATAAATACGAATCCATCGCATTTGTGAAGCTTTTACTGCGACCGCATGGCCCGAAGGGCCTTGGCAGGGGCTATTTGTGCGGAGACCAGAGCAGATGCGGGCCGCACTGGGCCAGATTGGCGCAGCCGCACAGCGCCATGGCGATCTCAAGCTCATCGCGCAGCAGGCGCAACACATGCGCGACACCGACCGCGCCGGCGTTGGCCAATCCCCAGATGCAGGGCCGCCCGACCAGCACGGCGTGCGCGCCCAGCGCCAGCGCCTTGAGCACATCGGTGCCCCGGCGGATGCCGCCGTCCACGAGCACCGGCAGCTGGGCGCCCACGGCCTGCACGATGGCCGGCAGCAGGGCGGCCGTCGGCGGCATGGTGTCCAGCGTGCGGCCGCCGTGGTTGGACACGATCAGCCCGGCGACCTGCAGCGCCGCGGCCTGGCGCGCATCGTCGGCGTGTACGACGCCCTTGAGCAGCACCGGCAGCCGGCTGATGGACTGCAGCCACTGCACGTCGTCCCAGCCGGGGGCCTGGCGCAGCAAGGCATCGAACATCGCGCTTTGCCCCGGCGCGAGGGCCGGCATCGGCGCGGGCCGCAGCGCCGCCAGGTTGGCGGCGGCCGCATGTGCCGGCACGCTGAAGCCGGCGCGGCGCTCGCGGTCGCGCGCGCCGCTGGCGGGCGCGTCCACGGTCAGCACCAGTGCCTCGTAGCCAGCCTGCTCGGCGCGCTGCACGAGCTCGCGCGTGAAGCCGCGGTCGTGCTGGAAGTAGAGCTGGAACCAGAGCGGGCCGCGCCCTGGCTCGTGTGCGATGGCGGCGGCGACGTCCTCCAGCGGCGTGCTGGCCTGGGTGCTCAGCACGAGGCCGGCGCCCAGCGCGGCGGCGGCGTGGGCCGTGGCCAGCTCGCCGTCGGCATGGGCCATGCGCTGAAACGCCACGGGCGCCAGCAGGATGGGGTGGGCCAGCGTGCGGCCCAGCAGTTCGAGCCGCGTGTGGCCGCCCAGCAGCGGACGCAGCACGCGGGGGTGCAGTTGCAGGCCGTCCCAGGCCGAGCGGTTGGCGCGCAGCGTGATCTCGTCGCCTGCACCGCCGCTGAAGTAGGCCCAGGCCTTGTCGTCGAGCTGGGTGCGCGCGTGGGCCTCGTGGTCGGACAGCGCCACGATGCCGGCGGGCACCTGGGTGACTTGGGGAACGGGCGTGCGCATGCGCTGACCTTTGTGGCCGGGATCGGAAAGCCGCCCCGGGTCGGGACGTGGCGGCGGCAGGTGCGCGGCAGTGTAGCAACGGGTGGTCGCGCCAGCCCCGGCCGGCGGCCGCGCTCAGGTCTGTGCCCAGCGCCGCAGCAGGTTGTGGTAGTGGGCCGAGAGTGCCACGGTCTCCTCGCTGTCGCCGTGGCGCTGGCGCAGCTTCTGGATGGTCTGGTCCAGCTCGAACAGCATGCTGCGCTGGGCATCGTCGCGGACCAGGCTCTGCAGCCAGAAGAACGCGCTCACGCGGGTGCCACGCGTGACGGCTGTCACGCGGTGCAGGCTCGTGGCGGGGTAGAGGATGAGGTCGCCCGCCGGCAGCTTGACCTCGTGCGTGCCATAGGTATCGGCCACCACGAGTTCGCCGCCGTCGTAGGCCTCGGGTTCGGTCAGGAACAGCGTGCACGACAGATCGGTGCGCAGGCAGCTGCCGTCGGCGAGCTGGCGCAGCGCGCCGTCCACATGCATGCCGTACTGCCCCCCGCCTTCGTAGCGGTTGAACAGCGGGGGCTCGAAGCGCTGCGGCAGCGCGGCGGCCGTGAACGGCGCCGAGCGCGCCAGCGCGGCCAGGATCTGCCGGCCCAGCTGCTGCGCGAGTGGCGAGCTCGCCGACAGCTGCAGGTTGTGCTTGACCGCCGCGCCCTGCGCGCCGGCCGTGCGGCGGCCGTCTTCCCAGTCGGCCGCGTCCAGCGCGGCGCGCATGGAGTGCACGGCATCCTTGCCCAGAACTTCGGGCAGGTGCAGCAGCACGTCGGGCTTTGCGTCAGAACACCAGATTGGCCGTCAGCACGGCGGCGCGCGGCGTTCCCAGCGTGTAGCGGTTGCCGGCGTTGTTGACGCGCGCGATGTAGAACTTGTCGCTCAGGTTGTACAGGTTCAGCTGCAGCGACAGGTTCTTGTTGACCTGGTAGCCCAGCATCGCATCCAGCACGGTGTAGCTCGGCACATCGGGGAAGAACGTGGTCGGCGTGGCGGCCACGGCGGTGGTCGAGCGCTTTTGCGTGTCCACGTAGCGCGCACCGCCGCCCACGGTCAGGCCGAACGGGAACTTGTAGGTGGTCCACAGCGTGGCCGTGAGCTTGGGGGAGTAGCGCACCGTCGCACCCGAGGTGCTGGGTGCGGTCGCCGTGGCGCGTGAACCTTCCAGGATCTCGGCGTTCATGCGCGCCAGCCCGGCGATGACCTGCCAGGCTGGGGTGATCTGGCCGATGGCACTCAGCTCCACGCCTTGCACGCGGGTCTTGCCGAACTGGTCGACGGCGCCCGTCACCGGATCGGCCGCGCCGATCTCGTTCTTGTTCTCGGTGCGGAACAGCGCGCCGGTCAGCGCCAGGCGCTTGTCCAGCACATCCCACTTGGTGCCGATCTCGACCGTGGTGGCCTTTTGCGGGTCCATGTTGGGGCCGTTGATGTTGCCGGCCGTGGCCGACAGCGCGAAATCGCTGCCCGGCGGCTTGGCCGAGGTGGCGTAGGCCGCGTAGACGCTGCCATTGGGCGCTGGCTTGTAGACCACGCCGAGCTTGCCCGTGAACAGGTTGTCCGATCCCGACAGCTTGGTGGCGGCCGTGGGCGGCGTGGCGGGGGCAGGCACGCTCAGAAACTCGGTGCGGTAGTGCTCGTAGCGCAGGCCTGCGTTGAGCTGCCAGGCGTCGCTGAGCTTGACGGTGTCGAACAGGTACGCGGCCGTGCTCGTGACCTCGCCCGCGGTCGAAGCGCCCGTGGCCACCACGGGCACGAACGCGCGGCCCGCGCTCGGCGCATAGAGGTTGGCGTAGGCCTGGTAGGCGCCGCTCACCAGCACACCATTGCTGGCGTTGATGACGGCCGCGCGCGCGTCGGCATCCTGCTTCTCGCGGCTCAGTTCCAGGCCGCTCGTCAGGCTGTGCTGCAGGCCGCCCAGGCTGAGATTGGCCGTCACGTTGGTCTGGTTGCTCAGGATCTCGTTACGCTGCAGCTTGCCCTGGGGCAGCACGCGCACGGACCAGGTCGACGGATCGCCCAGGTTGGGCGTCAGCAGGCCGTTGCCGAACGGCGCCGTCACCACCAGGTCCTGGCGCGTGCGGCCCCAGCGCGTGGTGTTGCGCAGCGTCACGCCGGGCGAGAGGTCGTGCTCCACCTTCACGGTGAGCATGTCGGCGTCCACGTCGTCGTGGTCGGAGGACCAGCCGTAGTAGTTGCTCTTGTCCACGCGCGCGGCGTTGCCGCCGATGGCCTGCAGGTAGTAGCCGGGCAGGCCGATGGTCGGAAAGCCGCCGTCGGGCCGGTTGCGCTGGTTCATGTGCAGGTACGACAGCGTGGTGCGCGTCGGTGTGCCCAGGCCCAGCGCCAGCGAGGGCGCAAAACCCCAGCCTTTCACGCGCACGGCATCGCGGTCCACGACGCCGCTGTCCTGCGCCATCAGGTTCAGCCGCAGCGCCGCGCTGCCGGTCTCGTTGAGCTTGCGGTTCAGATCGGCCGTGGTGCGGCGCACGGGGCCCTGGCCCAAGCTCACGCTGCCGGCCGCATAGTTGTCGGCGAAGGGCTGCTTGCTTTGCAGGTTGATGTAGCCCGTGGGCGCGCCACGGCCGATGTCGGCGCCGGCCGGGCCCTTGACCACCTCGACCTGCTCGATGTTGAACATGTCGCGCGAGATGCTGCCCACGTCGCGGATGCCGTCCACGAAGATGCTGCCCTGGGTGTCGAAGCCGCGCATGAACACGGCGTCGCCGGTCGCGGTGTTGCCGTTCTCGCCCATCTGCAGGGTGATGCCGGGCGTGTTGCGCAGCGCGTCGGTCAGCGTGGTGGCGGCCTGGTCGCGCAGCACCTCCTTCTTGATCACGGTGATGGTCTGCGGCGTGTCGACCAGCGGCTGCGTGAACTTGGGCGAGGACGCGCGCTCGGGCTTGTATTCGGCCTCGGCGCTGGACTGCACCTGGACTTCGCGCAAGGTGCCGGCCGAGGGGGCGGTCTGGGCACCCACGGGCAAGGCCGCCATGGCGACCAGGGTGGCGGCTGCGGCGCTGCCTGCGCGCGGGTGTTTGCGGCTGACGATGTAGGACATGGAGGCTCCAAT
Source organism: Pseudorhodoferax sp. (assembly GCA_035544335.1). GTDB lineage: Bacteria > Pseudomonadota > Gammaproteobacteria > Burkholderiales > Burkholderiaceae_C > Pseudorhodoferax. The sequence goes on along the minus strand of DATKFT010000299.1, from coordinate 14,648 downwards.
GGATCTGCGTTGGCAAGCTGGCTGGCTGGCGCAGAAAGCCCCCGGAAGGGGCAAGGAGCGGTTGCGGGCTAGGCGGTGTGCACCCGGTGGCGGGCGGCACGAACACGAGGATGATATTTATTCTCATTCTTGTGTTCCAGTGCCTTGTTGCGTTGGCGCAACGATGCCGGCCGACGTGCCGCGTCTCGTGTGCAGGCGATCACCCGGTTCGGTGCGAGACGGGCAAAAAAAACGGCGGGAAACCCGCCGTTGGATCAGAGGCCTGCGCCCGTGCTCATTCGATCTCGCCCATCTGGCTCTGCAGGTAGTTCTGCAGGCCGACCTTCTGGAGCAGGTCGATCTGGGTCTCCAGGAAGTCGATGTGCTCCTCGGTGTCGTCCAGAATGCCCTGCAGCAGTTCGCGCGAGACATAGTCGCGCACGCTCTCGCAGTAGGCGATGCCGTCCTTGATGGTGGCCTGTGCGCCGTATTCCATCTTGAGGTCGCAGTTCAGCAGCTCGGGCACGTCCTCGCCGACCATGAGCTTGCCCAGGTCCTGCAGGTTGGGCAGGCCGTCCAGCATGAAGATGCGGTCCATGAGCTTGTCGGCGTGCTTCATCTCGCCGATGGACTCCTCGTACTCCTTCTTGGCAAGCCGGGTCAGGCCCCAGTGCTTGAGCATGCGGTAGTGCAGGAAGTACTGGTTGATGGCGGTCAGTTCGTTCTTGAGCTGGGCTTGCAGGTGTGCGATGACTTGGGGGTCGCCTTGCATGGGGATTCCTCCTTTATTGGTGTGATGGCGGCCGATTCTCGTGACCGTGGTCAACGCGTGCAAGGCAAGCCCCCGTACTTGCGCTCTGGCTGCTTGTGATGCTGAGTTGTGTTCGTATCTCAGCCCTGCGGGGCGGCGTCGTCGGACGCGATGAGCGCGCAGTCCGTAGGGGGATCGCCGCGTTGTCACGGCCGCGCCACCCCGTCGTTGTATAGTCAAAGACAATTGACTGGATGAAGTCAATTAATTGGATAGATGGGCTCTAGGCGCCTAAACTGCATCCTGTTCCGCAACCCAACCCTCAAGGAAACCGCAAATGTCCCTGATCAACACGCAAGTCCAGCCCTTCAAGACCACCGCTTTCGTGAACCGCAGCGGCAAGGGTGAGTTCATCGAAGTCACCGAAGCCACCCTGAAGGGCAAGTGGTCCGTGCTGATCTTCATGCCGGCCGCCTTCACCTTCAACTGCCCGACGGAAATCGAAGACGCGGCCAACAACTACGCCGAGTTCCAGAAGGCCGGTGCCGAGGTCTACATCGTGACGACCGACACGCACTTCTTGCACAAGGTCTGGCACGAAACCTCCGACGCCGTCGGCAAGGCCAAGTTCCCGCTGGTCGGCGACCCGACGCACCAGCTGACCAATGCCTTCGGCGTGCACATCCCCGAAGAAGGCCTGGCGCTGCGCGGCACCTTCGTGATCAACCCCGATGGCGTGATCAAGACGCTGGAAATCCACTCCAACGAAATCGCCCGCGACGTGTCGGAAACCCTGCGCAAGCTCAAGGCCGCCCAGTTCACCGCCGCCAACCCGGGCCAGGTGTGCCCCGCCAAGTGGAAGGAAGGCGCCAAGACCCTGACGCCGTCGCTGGACCTGGTCGGCAAGATCTAAGCCGCTGAGACCACGGCCGGGCGCTTTTGCCGCCCACCAGCCGGACTGCGTCATGGTGCTGCGCCGCCATGCCGTCCGGCTTTTTTTCGCCTTTTTCGGCCCGACCTGAGGCCAGTGCGCGCAGCGCACGACAACCCGAATTCGAAAGGAATCCACCATGCTCGACGACCAACTCAAGACCCAGCTCGGCGCCTACCTGGAGCGCGTCACGCAGCCGTTCGAACTGGTGGCTTCCCTGGACGACAGCGAGACCGCAGGCGACATGCGCAGCCTGCTGGAAACCATCCAGAGCCTGCGCAGCGACAAGATCGCGCTGCGCACCGACGGCAACGACGCACGCAAGCCCTCGTTCAGCCTGCAGCGCACGGGCGCCAATGCGCAGCCGCAGAGCCTTCGATTTGCCGGCCTGCCGCTGGGCCATGAGTTCACCTCGCTGGTGCTGGCGCTGCTGTGGACCGGCGGCCACCCGCCCAAGGTCGAGCAGGACGTGATCGACCAGGTCAAGGCGCTGGACGGCGACTACCAGTTCGAGGTTTACATGAGCCTGACCTGCCACAACTGCCCGGACGTGGTGCAGGCCCTGTCGCTGATGGCGGTGCTCAACCCCAAGATCAAGACCACGGTCATCGAAGGCGGCGCGTTCCAGCAGGAGGTGAGCGACCGCGAGATCATGGCCGTGCCCATGGTGTTCCTCAATGGCGAGGTGTTCGGCACGGGCCACATGACGCTGGAAGAGATCGTGGGCAAGCTCGATACCGGCGCCGCGGCGCGTGATGCCGCCAAGCTGTCGGCCAAGGACGCCTACGACGTGCTGATCGTGGGCGGTGGCCCGGCCGGCGCGGCGGCTGCGGTCTACGCCGCCCGCAAGGGCATCCGCACGGGCGTGGCGGCCGAGCGCTTCGGCGGCCAGGTCAACGACACGCTGGCGATCGAGAACTACATCTCGGTGCTGGAGACCGATGGTCCCAAGTTCGCTGCGGCCCTGGAAGCCCACACGCGGGCCTACGACGTGGACATCATGAACCTGCAGCGTGCCGACAAGCTGGTGCCGGCGGCCGAGCCCGGCGGGCTGGCCCAGGTGCAACTGGCCAACGGCGGCGTGCTCAAGGCCAAGACGGTGATCCTGTCCACGGGTGCGCGCTGGCGCAACGTGAACGTGCCCGGCGAAGCCGAGTACCGCAACAAGGGCGTGGCCTACTGTCCGCACTGCGACGGCCCGCTGTTCAAGGGCAAGCGCGTGGCTGTGATCGGCGGCGGCAACTCGGGCGTCGAGGCCGCGATCGACCTGGCCGGCGTGGTGAGCCATGTCACGCTGGTCGAATTCGCCGAGCAGCTCAAGGCCGATGCCGTGCTGGTGCGCAAGCTGTTGAGCCTGCCCAACGTGACGGTGCACACCAACGCCCAGACGACCGAGATCACCGGGGCCGAGGGCAAGGTCAACGGCCTGCGCTACAAGGACCGCGCGACCGGCACCGAGCACCTCGTGGCGCTCGAAGGCGTGTTCGTGCAGATCGGCCTCGTGCCCAACACCGAATGGCTCAAGGGCACGGTGGAGCTGTCCAAGTACGGCGAGATCATCGTGGACGCGCGCGGCCAGACCTCGGTGCCCGGCGTGTTCGCGGCCGGCGATGCGACGACCACGCCCTACAAGCAGATCGTGATCGCCGCGGGCGAGGGCGCGAAGGCCGCGCTGTCCGCGTTCGACCACCTGATCCGCAGCCCGGCACCTGCCGCGGCCTGATCCGCAGCGTCTTCGCGCCAGCCCGTGGCCTTGCCGGCCACGGGCTTTTTTTATCTCTTTCAATGCGAACCATTCTCATATAATCCAGGCTTCGCCAGCCGCCCCAGCCGGGGCACGCCAGCTTTTACCGCTCGAGCAAAGGCTGGCCCATGCGCTTGCATTCCCTGTCGTGTCGCCGCTTGGCGCGGGCCGCGCTCTGTGCCCGGATCCCGCCGGACGCGCTGGACCCAGACCGCGTGATCGCGGACCTTCCAACACCATCTCCAAGGGGCTTGCATGGCTGCCCATGACGCGCCTTCTTCCGCACCTCGGCACGCCGACGAGGAATACGGCATGCCCTGCGCCGAGGCCCTGCTGGCTGGCGCACTGGCGCTGATGACGGGCCACGCCCAGGCCTGCTGTGCCGGCCAGCGCGAGCGCATGGCGCGCAAGGTGGCCGACAACCTGCAGCTGCTGGCGCGGCACCCGTCGCTGTCGGCAGAGTTCCGCAGCATGCTGGCGCAGCTGCTGCAGCGCTGGGCCGTGCAGGACCGCGGCGACGAGGGCGTGCCGCGCCTGCCGCCACAAGTGCTTTGGCACAAGGCGCCCGAAGCCTTGCAGTGAGTGGCGCCCGGCCGCCCGCATGGCGTGCACGGCAGCCCGCCAGGCTCGGGGCCTGCGCAGAGGGCGGGCCGGCGCGCTTGACTTTGACATGGTGGGAAGGCCAAGAATCGGACCAACGATTCGAAAGGCCCTGCCATGCATTCCCCTGCGCATCACCATGGAGCGCCGATGGCCTCCAGGACGCCCCAGCACAGCCCGCAGGCTCCGTCGCAAGACCCGGTGTGCGGCATGGACGTGCCACCCGGCTCGCCGCACCATGCCAGGCACCACGGCACGACGTACGGGTTCTGCAGCACCAACTGCCGTGACAAGTTCGTGGCCGATCCCGCCCGCTATGCGCGGGGCGAGGCGCGGCCGGACGCGTCCCAGGCCGGCGGCGTCTATGTGTGTCCCATGCATCCCGAGGTGCGCCAGGACCATCCCGGGCGCTGTCCCCGGTGCCAGATGCAGCTCGTGCCCGAAGACCAGGCCGCGCAGGGCGGCACCCATGCCCATGCCCATGCCCATGCCCATGGTGCGACAGCCCCTGCATCGCCAGCGCCCGCCGCGACCGACGTGCCGGCCGGCACGGTCTACACCTGCCCCATGCACCCCGAGGTGCAGCAGGACCACCCGGGCAACTGCCCCAAGTGCGGCATGTCGCTGGAGCCCACGATCCCGCTGGACGAGGAGGACCACAGCGAGCTGCGGGACTTCCAGCGGCGCTTCTGGTGGACCCTGCCGCTGACCGTGGCGGTCGCCGTGCTGGCCATGTTCGGCCACCGCCTGGCCTGGTTCGGCATGCAGACCCAGACCTGGGTGGAGCTCGTGCTGTCGCTGCCCGTGGTGCTGTGGACGGGCTGGCCGTTCTTCGTGCGGGGCTGGCAATCGCTGGTGCACCGCAGCCCGAACATGTGGACGCTGATCAGCCTGGGCTCGGGTGCGGCCTTCGTCTACAGCCTGGTCGCCACCCTGGCGCCCGAGGTGTTCCCGCGTTCCTTCGTCTCCATGGGCCGCGTGGCCGTGTACTTCGAAGCGGCGGTGGTCATCATCTCGCTGACCATGCTGGGCCAGATCATCGAGCTGAAGGCACGCTCGCAGACCTCGGCGGCCATCAAGTCCCTGCTGGGCCTGGCGCCCAAGACGGCGCGGCGCATCAACGCCGATGGCAGCGAGGAAGACGTGCCGCTGACCCATGTGCATGTGGGCGACCTGCTGCGCGTGCGGCCCGGCGAGAAGGTGCCCGTCGATGGGACGGTGACCGAGGGACGCAGCGCCGTGGACGAGTCCATGCTGACCGGCGAACCCGTGCCCGTGAGCAAGCGCGTGGGCGACAAGCTGATCGGCGCCACGCTCAACACCAGTGGCGCGCTCGTGATGCGCTCGGAGAAGGTCGGCGCGGCCACCATGCTGTCGCAGATCGTGCAGATGGTGGCTTCGGCCCAGCGCTCCAAGGCGCCCATGCAGCGCATGGCCGACGTGGTGGCGGGCCGCTTCGTGGTGGTCGTGGTGCTGGTCGCCATCGCCACCCTGCTGGCCTGGGGGCTGTTCGGGCCCGAGCCGAGCTGGGTGTTCGGCCTCATCAACGCCGTGGCCGTGCTCATCATCGCCTGTCCCTGTGCGCTGGGGTTGGCGACGCCGATGTCGGTCATGGTGGCCACGGGGCGCGCGGCCACGCAGGGTGTGCTGTTCCGCGACGCCGGCGCGATCGAGAAGATGCGCGAGGTGGACACCCTCATCGTCGACAAGACCGGCACGCTGACCGAAGGCCGGCCCGCGTTCGACACCGCGATCGCGGCGCCCGGCTTCTCGCCCGACGAGGTGCTGCGCCTGGCCGCCAGCCTGGACCAGGGCAGCGAGCACCCGCTGGCCGATGCCATCGTGAGCGCGGCCCGTGCGCAGGGCCTGGCATTGGCCAAGCCGGTCGACTTCGACTCGGGCAGCGGCATCGGCGTGCGCGGCGCGGTGGAGGGCCGGCGCCTGGCGCTGGGCAACACCGCGCTGATGGCGCAGGAGGGCGTGGACGTGTCGGCCTTGCGCGCCGACGGCGAGCGGCTGCGTGGCGAAGGCGCCAGCATCATGCACCTGGCGGTCGACGGCCGCTTCGCGGGTGTGCTGGCCGTGACCGATCCGATCAAGCAGAGCACGCCCGAGGCGATCCGGACCCTGCACGCGAGCGGCCTGCGCATCGTGATGGCTACTGGCGACGGGCTGACCACGGCCAAGGCCGTGGGCGCCAGGCTGGGCATCGACGAGGTGCATGGCGAGGTGAAGCCTGCCGACAAGCTGGCGCTCGTGGAACGGCTGCAGCGCCAGGGCCATGTGGTGGCCATGGCCGGCGACGGCATCAACGACGCACCCGCGCTGGCCCGGGCCGATGTGGGCGTGGCCATGGGCACGGGCACGGACGTGGCGATGAACAGCGGCCAGGTCACGCTCATCAAGGGCGATCTGCGCGGCATTGCCGCGGCACGCGATGTCTCGCTCGACACCGTGCGCAACATGCGGCAGAACCTGCTGTTCGCCTTCGTCTACAACGGCATCGGCGTGCCGATCGCCGCCGGCGTGCTGTACCCGTTCACGGGCTGGCTGCTGTCGCCCATGGTGGCGGCGCTCGCGATGAGCCTGAGCTCGGCCTCCGTGATCTTCAACGCGCTGCGGCTGCGCGCGACGAAGTAGGGCGCGCGGCCGGCTGCGGCCGGCCACGCCTTCTTTCAGCCCAGGCTCAGTAGCTGAGCCGCTCGGGCCGCACTTCCTGCAGGATGGTGGTCGCGATCTCCTCGATCGACTTGGTCGTGGTGCTGAGCCAGCGGATGCCGCTGCGCCGCATCATGGACTCGGCAGCGGACACCTCCATGCGGCAGTTCTCCAGCGAGGCGTAGCGCGAGTTGGGCCGGCGCTCGTTGCGGATCTCCGACAGCCGCTCGGGGTTGATCGTGAGACCGAACAGCTTGGCGCGGTGCGGCACCAGTGCGGGCGGCAGGTGGTTGCGCTCGAAGTCTTCGGGGATCAGCGGGTAGTTCGATGCCTTGAGCCCGTATTGCATGGCCAGGTACAGCGAGGTCGGCGTCTTGCCGCTGCGCGAGACACCGACCAGTATCACGTCGGACTGCTGCAGGTCGCGGTCGCTCTGGCCGTCGTCGTGCTCCAGCGAGAAGTTGATCGCCGCGATGCGGTCGTTGTAGGCCTGGCTCTTGCTGATGTCGGAAAAGCGGCCCACGCGGTGCAGCGATTTGAGGCCCAGCTCCAGCTCCAGCGGGCGCACGAAGGTGCCGAACATGTCCAGCAGCATGCCGTGGCAATGCTGTTCGAAGAACTGCAGCACCTCCACATTCACGATGGTCGTGAACACCAGCGGCTTGCGGCCCTCGAGTTCGGCCGTGTGGTTGACCTGGCGCACGGCCTGGTGGGCCTTGTCGATGGTGTCCACGAAGGGCAGGCGCACATGGCGCGTCTTCATGTCGAACTGCGCCAGGATGGCGTTGCCGAAGGTCTCGGCCGTGATGCCCGTGCCGTCGGAAATGAAAAATACGGTGCGGGTCGTCATAGGTGCTCCTGGAACTGCGTGGCCATTTTGCAGGAACTGTGACTACACACTGCGCCCTGGCTGGCCCCTACAATGCCGCCCCAATGTCCCAAATTTTCACCATGTGGTGCGCGCACACAGAGCAACGACAACGACGTTGCGCCGCCGGCATGGGCGACGTTGCTGACGGCGGGGTGTCCTGCGGGCAGCGTGCAGACCGGTTTTCAACCTTCGGAGCTTCCCCATGTCTGCACTCTTTGAGGCGACCGCCCTGGTCGTACCGTTTGAGAACCTGAGAATGACCGACGTCGAGGCGGTTGGCGGCAAGAACGCCAGCCTCGGCGAAATGATCTCGCAGCTGCCTTCGGGCGTGCGCGTGCCCACGGGCTTCGCGACCACTGCCCATGCCTTCCGCCAGTTCCTGGCGCACGAGGGCCTGACCCAACGCATTTCCCAGCGCCTCGCGACGCTGGACATCGAGGACGTGCGCGCGCTGGCCGCCGCCGGTGCCGAGATCCGCGGCTGGATCGAGGCCCAGCCCTTCCCGGCCGACCTCGAGAAGGGCGTGCGCGATGCCTTCGCCCTGCTTTCCGCCGGCAATGCGCAGGCCAGCTTCGCCGTGCGCTCCTCGGCCACGGCCGAAGACCTGCCCGACGCCTCCTTCGCGGGCCAGCAGGAGACCTTCCTGAACGTGGTCGGCATCGAGGACGTGCTGCACAAGATGAAGGAGGTGTTCGCCTCCCTGTACAACGACCGCGCCATCAGCTACCGCGTGCACAAGGGCTTCGCGCACGACGTCGTGGCGCTGTCGGCCGGCGTGCAGCGCATGGTGCGCTCCGATCTGGGCGCGGCCGGCGTGATGTTCACGATCGACACCGAGTCGGGCTTCGACCAGGTGGTGTTCATCACCTCCAGCTACGGTCTGGGCGAGACCGTGGTGCAGGGCGCCGTGAACCCCGACGAGTTCTACGCCCACAAGCCCATGCTCAAGGCCGGCAAGAAGGCCGTGATCCGCCGCAACCTGGGCAGCAAGCTGATCCAGATGGTGTTCGCCTCGGCCGAGGAGAAGAAGGCCAGCGGCAAGCTCGTCAAGACCGTGGACGTGCCGACCGAGCTGCGCAACCGCTACTCTCTGACCGACGCCGAGGTCGAGCAGCTGGCCCAGTACGCGCTCGTGATCGAGGAGCACTATGGCCGCCCCATGGACGTCGAGTGGGGCAAGGACGGCAGCGACGGCCAGCTCTACATCCTGCAGGCCCGCCCGGAGACCGTGAAGAGCCAGCAGGCCGGCAAGGCCGAGCAGCGCTACACGCTCAAAGGCCGCAGCGCCGTGCTGGCCGAGGGCCGCGCCATCGGCCAGAAGATCGGCACCGGCCCGGTGCGCCTGGTCCACAACATCAGCCAGATGGACGAGGTGCAGCCCGGCGACGTGCTGGTCACCGACATGACCGACCCGAACTGGGAACCCGTCATGAAGCGCGCCAGCGCCATCGTGACCAACCGCGGCGGGCGCACCTGCCACGCGGCCATCATCGCGCGCGAGCTGGGCATCCCGGCCGTGGTCGGCTGCGGCGACGCGACCGAGCGCCTGAAGAGCGGCACGCTGGTCACCGTGAGCTGCGCCGAAGGCGACACCGGCCACATCTACGACGGCCTGCTGGAGACCGAGGTGACCGAGGTCGAGCGCGGCACCATGCCCGAGATCAAGACCAAGATCATGATGAACGTGGGCAACCCGCAGCTGGCCTTCGACTTCTGCCAGCTGCCCAACAGCGGCGTGGGCCTGGCGCGGTTGGAGTTCATCATCAACAACAACATCGGCGTGCACCCCAAGGCCATCCTGGACTACCCCAACGTCGATGCCGACCTCAAGAAGGCGGTGGAGTCGGTGGCCCGTGGCCATGCGTCGCCGCGCGCCTTCTACGTCGACAAGGTGGCCGAGGGCGTGGCGACCATCGCGGCGGCCTTCTGGCCCAAGCCTGTCATCGTGCGCCTGTCGGACTTCAAGTCCAACGAGTACCGCAAGCTGATCGGCGGCAGCCGCTACGAGCCCGAGGAAGAGAACCCCATGCTGGGCTTCCGCGGCGCGGCGCGCTACATCAGCGCCGAGTTCGGCGAAGCCTTCGCGATGGAGTGCCAGGCCTTGAAGCGCGTGCGCAACGACATGGGCCTGTCCAACGTGCAGATCATGGTGCCCTTCGTGCGCACCTTGAAGCAGGCCGCGCGCGTGACCGAGCTGCTGGCCCAGCATGGCCTCAAGCGCGGCCAGGACGACCTCAAGGTCATCATGATGTGCGAAGTGCCCAGCAACGCCATCCTGGCCGACGAGTTCCTCGAGTACTTCGATGGTTTCTCGATCGGCTCCAACGACCTGACCCAGCTCACGCTGGGCCTGGACCGCGACTCTGGCCTGGAGCTGCTGGCCGCCGACTTCGATGAGCGCGATCCGGCCGTGCAGGCCATGCTGAGCCGTGCCATCAACGCCTGCAAGGCCAAGGGCAAGTACGTGGGCATCTGCGGCCAGGGCCCCAGCGACCACCCGGACTTCGCGCAGTGGCTGGCAGACCAGGGCATCGAGTCCATCTCGCTGAACCCCGACAGCGTGGTCGCCACCTGGCAGCGCCTGGCGGGCTGATCGCCTGAGGCGGTGCGCGGCGTGCTCTCTGTGCATTCCGCCGCCGCCGCACCGCCGTCGCGCGCACGCCTGCGCACCGTGCTGCTGGTGCTGTGGGCGCTGCTGTCGTTCGGCGTGGTCTTTTTCGCGCGCGACCTCGACGTGGTCGTGGCCGGCTGGCCGCTGAACTACTGGTTCTGCGCGCAGGGGGCGGTGCTGGCGTTCATCGCCATCGTCTCCGTGTACGCCTGGGCCGGCCGCGCGCGCGGCGGGGCGCAGCCGGGTGCGGGCATGGGCACGGGCCAGCTGCACCGCATCTTCGGCCTGTACGTGCTGTGCCTGCTGTTGTTCCTGGGCGGCATGGCGCTCGCGGAGTGGGCCGGCCTGCCGCGTGCGTGGATCGGTGCAATCTTCCTGTTCGCAAGCCTGGGGCTCTACGCGGCCATCGGCATCTTCTGCCGCACCTCGGACGCGGGCGAATACTACGTGGCCGGCCGCCGCGTGCCGCCCATCTACAACGGCATGGCCACGGCGGCGGACTGGATGAGCGCGGCCTCGTTCATCAGCCTGGCCGGGGGGCTGTACCTGCAGGGCTTCTCGGGCACGGGCGGGCAGGCCGGCGGACTGGCCTACATCATGGGCTGGACGGGGGGCTTTTGCCTCGTGGCGCTGCTGATCGGGCCGGCGCTGCGGCGCGCGGAGATCTACACCGTGCCCGACTATTTCGCGCAGCGCTTCGGCGGCCGCTGGCCGCGCGTGCTCGCGGCGCTCGCGGCGGTGCTGGTGTCCTTCACCTATGTGGTCGCGCAGATCTACGGCGTGGGCCTGATCGCCTCGCGCCTGACCGGCGTGCAGTTCGAGATCGGCATCCTGCTGGGCCTGGGCGGCGTGCTGGTCTGCAGCTTCCTGGGTGGCATGCGCGCGGTCACCTGGACCCAGGTCGCGCAGTTCGTGATCCTGATCCTCGCGTTCCTGATCCCCGTGTCCTGGCTGGCCTACAAGCAGCTCGGCAATCCGGCCGCGCCCTTCGTCTATGGGCCGCAGCTGGGCAAGATCACGGCGATGGAGCGGGCGCTGGCCGAGTCGCCCGCCGAGCAGGCGGTGCTGGCCGAGTACGCGCGCCGCGCCACCGCCTACGAGGCCATGCTGCGCGACGTGCCGGCCGCGCTGGCGGCCGAGCGGCGCGATGCGCAGGCGCGGTTGCAGCGCCTGCGCGCGCAGGGCGCGCCCGACCCGGATCTGCAGGCCGCCAGCCGCGCGCTGGTGGCGCTGCCGCCCACGGTGCAGGCCGCGCGCGAGCGGTGGACGCGCGCGCTGGCCGAGAACCAGGAGCGGGCCCGCCCGCTCGGCGGCATCGCGCCCATGGCCCAGGCCTTCGCGGGCGATCCGCGCGGCACGCCCGAGGAGCAGGCCCAGTTCTCCGATGCGCGGCTGAACTTCATGGCCCTCATGTTCTGCCTGATGCTGGGCACGGCCGGGCTGCCGCACCTGCTCACGCGCTGCTTCACGACGGCCACGGTCGCCGGCGCGCGCAGTTCGGTCGCCTGGTCGCTGCTGTTCATCGCCATGCTCTACATCGCTGCGCCGGCGCTGGCGGTGCTGGTCAAGTTCGAGGTGCTCGGCGAACTCGTGGGCCAGCGCTTCGACGCCTTGCCGGCCTGGATCGCGCAATGGGCGCGCGTCGATCCCGCGCTGCTCTCGGTGGCCGACGTCAACGGCGACCGCATCCTGCAGTTCGCCGAGATCCGGCTGGGCGCCGACATCATCATGCTGGTCACGCCCGAGCTGGGCGGGCTGCCGTACGTGGTCTCCGGCCTGGTCGCCGCCGGCGGGCTGGCCGCCGCGCTGTCCACGGCCGACGGCTTGCTGCTGACCATGGGCAATGCGCTCGCGCGCGACCTGTACCTCAACAGCCGGCTGCGCCGCGTCAGCACGATCTACAGCGTGGTGTTCTCCAAGTTCGCGCTGCTGATGGTGGCGCTGGCCGCGGCTTATGTGGCGGCGCTGCGCTCGGCCGACATCCTGTACCTGGTCACGGCCTCGTTCTCGCTGGCGGCCTCGACCTTTTTCCCCGCGCTGGTGGCCGGCATCTACTGGCGTGGTGCCACGCGCGCCGGGGTCGTGGCGGGCATGCTGGCCGGCGCGGGCGTCACGCTGGGCTACATGCTTGCGCACCACCCCGTGGTGCGGGGCTGGCTCGATTTTTCGGGCCACGGCCTGTGGTTCGGCATCCAGCCGGCCGCAGCCGGCGTGTTCGGCGTGGCGGCCGCTGCGCTGGCCATCGTGGCCGTGAGTTGGCTTTCGCCAAGACGCGGGCTATAATGCTCGGCTTTGCCTTGCCACACCGCGGTTGACGCTTAGCGGGTGGCTCTGGTCCTTGGCCCTTGAGAAAGCGATTTCGAGAGGGGAGGACTTCACTCTGAAGGAGAGTCCATGCGTCACTATGAAATCATCCTCATGATCCACCCGGATCAGAGCGAGCAGGTTCCGGCCATGCTGGAGCGCTACAAGTCCATGATCACCAACGGCGGCGGCAAGATCCACCGCGTGGAAGACTGGGGCCGTCGCCAACTGGCCTACATGATCAACAAGCTGGCCAAGGCGCACTACCTGTGCGTCAACATCGAGGCCGACCAGGCCGTGATGAGCGAGCTCGAGCACGCCTTCAAGTTCAACGACGCCGTTCTGCGCCACCTGACCGTGCAGATGAAGAAGGCCGAGACGGGCCCGTCCTCCATGATGAAGACCGTCGAGCGCGAAGAAGCCCGCAAGAGCCAGCAGGCCGAGGCCGCCGGCCAACATTGACGACGGCACTGCTGCAGGACCCGCGCCGCCGCGCGGCACAGGCATGAACCACCTGATGCTGACGGCCGTGATCGCCGAGCTCAAAGCGCTGCGCTACACGCCGGCCGGTCTGCCCGCCCAGGATCTGGTACTCGACCACGAGTCCGAGATCGAAGAGGCAGGGCAGAAACGGCAGGTCAAGGCGACGCTCAGAGCGGTGGCTTTCGGCGCAGTGGCCGAGCGGATGCGCAAGCAAGCGGTTGGCAGCAGCTGGCGTTTCGCCGGCTTCGTGACCAACCAGCGCGCAGGCCGCGGCCTTGTTCTGCACGTGCAAGAGTTTCAACCAGTTTCAACAGATTCATCAGGAGCCCACCATGGCCGGACCTAGGCGTTTCAACAACAAGGACAAGCGTCCCAAGCGCAACACCCAATCGCTGCTGTTCAAGCGCAAGCGCTTTTGCCGCTTCACCGTGACCGGTGTCGAACAGATCGACTACAAGGACATCGACGTCCTGCGCGACTTCATCGCCGAGAACGGCAAGATCATCCCGGCGCGCCTGACGGGCACCCGCGCCTTCTTCCAGCGTCAGCTGAACACGGCCATCAAGCGCGCGCGTTTCCTCGCGATGCTGCCGTACAGCGACCAGCACCGCATCTAAGGAGCGACGAGCATGCAAATCATTCTGCTCGACAAGGTTCTGAACCTTGGCAACCTGGGCGAGATCGTCAAGGTCAAGGACGGCTACGCCCGCAACTTCCTGATCCCTTCGGGTCGCGCCCGCCGCGCCACCGATGCGGCCAAGAAGGAATTCGAAGCACGCCGCGCCGAACTCGAAAAGGCCGCTGCCGCCAAGCTGGCTGAGTCCCAGGCACAAGGCGACAAGCTGTCCGGCACCACCGTCAAGCTGACCCAGAAGGCCGGCGTCGACGGCCGCCTGTTCGGCTCCGTGACCAACGCCGACATCGCCGAAGAGCTGAACAAGCTCGGCTACAAGGTCGTCAAGTCGCAAGTGCGCATGCCCAACGGTCCGATCAAGACCGTCAGCGACACCAGCGTCAGCGTGGCCCTGCACACGGACGTGGTCGTCGAGATCTCGGTGTCGGTGTACGGCGAAACCGCCTGACCCACCCGGTCCATGTCAAGCCGCCAGGCGCAAGCCCGGCGGCTTTTCTTTTTGGCGCGCAGCGCCTGCCCACAGGCTGCGCCGCCCAACCCACCGCCGCTCCACCGCTTATGCACAGGGTTATCCCATGACGGGCAAGCGCGCGGCGCGTAGCATCCCGCGCTTGTCTTCGAGGCCAGCTATGTCCGCCATGTTCACCATCGACGACGATCCGCAGGATCGCCAGATCGCGCAGTTGCGCGTGCCCCCGCATTCCATCGAGGCCGAATCCAGTGTGCTGGGGGGGCTGTTGCTGGACAACGCGGCCTGGGACCGCGTGGGTGACGTGCTCAAGGACGGCGACTTCTACCGCTACGAGCACCGCCTGATCTTCGCGGCCATCCGCGACCTCATCAACGCCAACAAGCCGGCCGACGTGATCACGGTCTACGAGTCGCTGCAGTCGGTCGGCAAGGCCGACGATGTGGGCGGGCTGGCCTACCTGAACTCGCTGGCGCAGTTCGTGCCCAGCGCGAGCAACATCCGCCGCTACGGCGAGATCGTGCGCGAGCGCGCCATCCTGCGCAAACTGGTCACGGCCAGCGACGAGATCGCCACGAGCGCCTTCAACACCCAGGGCCGCGCGGTCGACAAG
>DATKFT010000298.1:0-5524 GCA_035544335.1 Pseudorhodoferax sp. | reverse complement strand
CCGTGAACTGCAGGCCGCCGGCCTGTGCATCGGCGCGCAGGCCCAAGGGCCGCAGCGCCTGGTCGAAGGCCTGGGCCTGGGCCTGCGGCGTCGCATCGGGCTCCAGCGTCACGCGCACGCTGGGACGCGCGGCTGAGGGCATGCCCACGGCCAGCGTGAGCGTCTCGCGCAGCTGCGGTGCCTGGTCCAGGCCGCGCACCGTGAAGCGGCGCGTGGCGCCCTGGCCCGGGCTGTAGTCCAGCTGGGCGTCGAGTTCGCCGCCGGCGACCGCGGCCCGTTCCTGCCAGAGCTGCGCGATGCGCAGGCGCTGGCTTTCCAGGCGCTCGGCCGGCACGGGCTGGCCGGCCGCCGCGCGGTCCAGGTCGGTCTGCAGGTTGCGCAGCCGCGGCGTCAGGCGTTCCAGGTAGGCCAGGGTTTGCTGCGCGGCCGCCACACGGCCGTTGCGCTGCGGGTCCAGGCCGCGCAGGCCGGCATGCACGGGCGGCAGCGTGGCGGGGGCGGGCACCGGCCGCGTGGCGGCTGCGTCGGCCAGCGGGGGGGCGGGCGCGACGCTGTCGGCCGCGTGCGGCTTGTCCAGCCCCAGGCCTCCGGGGCGCAGTGGGGTCACCTGCATGGGGCTTTAGAGTTCTGCGAACAGCGACAGGCCGGCCACGCGCACATAGGCCTTCTGCGTCGCCTGCAGGGCCGTGGTGTAGCCCGACAGGCGGATCGCGGCCTCGCCGTAGTCGAGCTGGCTCAGCGTGATCCTGGCCTGGCCGGCAGCCACACTCACGTTGCCATGCGTGTCGTCCAGCGTGGACAGGATGTTCTGCGAACCGCCCAGGCCGGCGATCTTGGCGGTGATCCCGTTCATGGCCACGTCCGTGCCGCCCAGCGCGTCCTTGAGCGCCGCGCGCACGGCCGGGTCGTTGACGTCCAGGGTCGGCGACTGCAGGTGCTCGATGGCCAGGTCCAGGCGGTTGAGCAGCACCGCCAGCTCGGGCACGCTCACATTGGCGGCCTGCGTGATGTTGTTGCCCACCAGGACCTGCTGCTTCTCTTCGTTGCCCGTGAAGCCGTAGCGCGAGCCCGCGGCCTGGGTGTCGTCGCGTGCGACGGCCGCCGTCTCGCTGAGCGTGCCCGAGAACAGGTAGCGGCCTTCCTGGTCGCGTGAATTGGCCGTGAAGAACAGGCTGTCGCGCAGGCTCACGAGCGCGCCGGCCATGGAGTTCAGGTCTTCGGCAGAGTTGGTGCCGTCGCTGGCCCAGACCAGCAGGTCGCGCACCTGCAGCATGTCCTGCACCGTGCTGTCCAGTGCGGTTTCGTTCTGCGTCAGGCGCACGGACAGCGCGCCGATGTTGTCGCGGTACTGGTCGAGCGCGGCCTGCTCGCGCGCCATGCGCGACAGGCGCACCGTGGTGACCGGGTCGTCCGAGGGCAGCAGCACGCGCTGGCCCGTGGCCATCTGCTGCATGACGTGCTCCAGCCGCGCCTGCGCGGCGGCCAGCGTCTGGCCCATGGTCATGTGGTATTGGCTCGTGGCGATGCGCATGGTCTTATCTCAGGATGGCCAGCGTGGCGTCGAACAGCGCGTTGGCCGTGCTGAACACCTTCATGTTGGCCTGGTACATCTGCTGGAACTGCACCAGGTTCACGGCCTCTTCGTCCTCGTTGACACCGCTCGTGGACGCCCAGTTCGCCTTGGCGTAGGAGCGCACGGTCTCGGCCACGCTGAGCGCGGCCTGGTTCTGCTGGCTCGTGGTGCCCAGGTTGCTGACGAGCTGTGTGTAGGCGTCGCCGAGCTGCACTGTGCCCAGCGAGCTGATCGGCACCGACTGGTCCTTCAGGCCGATCAGCGCCAGCAGGTTGCCGCTGTCGCCGGGCTTGGTCGCATCGCTGGAGAACGCGAGGTCCTGGGCGGTCAGGCCCGGCGTGATGGTCAGCATGGCCGACACGCTGGAGGTATCGAGCTGGAACAGCGGCTTGCCCGGCGTGCCGTCGGGCGCGAAACCGGCGGCCAACTGGTTGTTGAACAGCGTGGTCAGGCCGGTCGCCATGTCGCTGATGGACAGGATCAGCGGCTGCAGCGTCTTGGCCTGGTAGTCGTCCAGGCCACCGAGCTGGCCGCCCAGGTCGCGGCTGGCCAGCGTGAAGGTCTCCCTGGCGAATTTCACGGACAACGCCGGCGTGCCGTCGGCCAGCGGCGGGGCGGTTTCGAGCTTGCCCACCGTGGTGCCCACCACCAGCGGCGTGCCGTTCTTGAGCGAAACGCTGCGCGAGCCATCGGGCTGGTCGACCACGTTCAGTCCCACCAGCGCAGCCAGCGCGTCGATGCGGTTGTCGCGCTCGTCGATGAGCGACGAGGGGTTGGTGCCCGTCGCGCCGGCGCCGGCGATCTGGCCGTTCAGCATCGCGATCTCGTTGGACAGCACATTGATCTGGTCCACCGCGGCCGAACGCTGCTGGGTGATGGCCGTGCGCTGGTTGGCCAGCACCTGGTTCACGCTGTTGAAGCGCACCGTCAAGGCCTCGGCGGAAGCGATGACCTGCTGGCGCAGCGGCAGCGACGTCGGCTCCACACTGGCCGCGTTGAGCGCGGCGTAGAAGCTGTCCAGTCCACCGTTGATGGTCGACACGTCGTCGCCCATCACGCGCTCGAGTTGCGTCAGATAGGTCTGCACGCCCGCATGGCGGCCCTGCGTGGAGGCCGACTCCCAGAGCTGCTGGCTCTTGTAGGCGTCGGCGAAGCGGATCAGCTGGGGCGTCTGCACGCCATTGCCGGGCGAATAGCCGGCGTTGCCGGTCGGCGCGGCCGCGCGCAGCAAGATGCCCTGGCGCGTGTAGCCCTGGGTCTGCAGGTTGGCGATGTTCTGGCTGGTCACGGCCAGTGCGGCCCGTGCCGCGAGCGCGCCGGACAGCGCGTTGTTGATCATCGTCATGGACTGGGCTCCGCCGAAGGCGTCTGTGGTTGCATCTGCAAGGACAAGGCGGCGCTGGCGGGCGCCGGCTTAAGCGCCTCGGTGGGCAGCAGCTGGCGCAGCAGCATGTCGGCGATGCCGAAGGCGCGCTGGCCGGCCAGGTTGTCGGCCAGCAGCTGGTCGGCCAGGCCCAGCAGCGGATCGTCCGGGTCCTGGCGCAGAAAGCCCTCGCCGCTGTTCATCGGCCCCGTGCTCTGGCGCATGGACTTGAGCATCTGCTGGATGAACATGCCTTCGAACTTGAGGGCGGCCTCTTCGAAGCGCGCGCGCACGGCGTCGTCGGACGTGGCGCCCGTCGTCGCGGCTGCCGGGCTGGAAAGCGGTCGTGTCTGCACCTCAGTCAACCTTTCAAGACACGGCACGAACGGCACGGTGCCGCTGGCCGCGGAGCAGGCCATGCGAGCAGACGCTTTGGCCCTGGCTCTGCCAGGCTGCTGGAGGGGGATGGGATGGCTACACGGAGTGCGCCATCCAAACGGGGTGGTCTCATATCACCACGAGCTCGCCGTCGATGGCGCCGGCCTGGTCCAGTGCCTGCAGGATGGCCATGATGTCGTCGGGCGAGGCGCCGATGCTGTTGACCGTGTCGATGATGGTCTGCAGCTTGGCGCCTGCGGGCCAGGCGAACATGCGGCCGTTGCCCTGTTCCACCTGGACCTGCGATTGCGGCGTGACCACGGTCTGGCCCTGGGAGAACGCCTGCGGCTGGCTCACGCGGGGCTGCTCGCTGATGACGACCTTGAGCGCGCCGTGCGAGACCGCAGCCGGACGCACGGTCACGCCGTCGGCGATGACCACGGTGCCGGTGCGCGAGTTGAAGACCACGCGCGGCGTCTCCAGGCCCACGTCCACGCGCAGCGCCTGCAGCTGCGCGACGAAGGCCACGCGCTGGGTGGGGTCCATCGGCGCCTGCACCTCCACGCTGGTCGCGTCGCGCGTGCTGGCCACGCCGCCGAAGCTGCGGTTGATCGCGTTGACGATGTTGGTGGCGGTCTCGAAGTTGGGCCGGCGCAGCGACAGGCGCACATGCGGTGCGGTGTCGAAGTCGGTCTCGATCTCGCGCTCGATGCTGGCGCCGTTGGGGATGCGCCCGCCGGTCGGCGTGTTGACGGTCACGCTGGAGCCGCTGGCGCCCTGGGCGGACAGCCCGCCGATGACCAGGTTGCCCTGGGCCAGCGCATAGACCTCGCCGTTGGCCGCGCGCAGCGGCGTCAGCAGCAGCGTGCCGCCGCGCAGGCTCTTGGCATCACCCATCGAGGACACCGTCACGTCGATGGTCTGGCCCTTGCGGTAGCCGGGCGGAAAGGTGGCGCTGACCATCACCGTGGCCGCGTTCTTGCTCTTGGCCTCGGTGCGCTCGGGCATCTTGAGGTCGAACTGCTTGAGCATGTTGGTGATGGACTGCCCGGCCGACTTGACCTGGGTGCTGTCGCCCGAGCCGTGCAGGCCGACCACGAGGCCATAGCCGATCAGCTGGTTTTCGCGCACGCCCTCCACATGGGCGAGATTGCGCAGCGCCTGGGCCGTGGGGGCGGCCTGGGCGGGCAGGGCGGCCAGCAGCAGGGCGGCCGCGGTGCACAAGGAGAGCGTGAGTTGGCGCATGGCGGGCATCCTCAGAACGGCATCCAGGGGCTGTTGAAGAAGGCCATCAGCCAGCCCTGGCGCTGGCTTTCGGCCAGCGTGCCGCGGCCCGAATAGACGATGCGTGCATTGGCGATGCGCTGCGAGGACAGCCGGTTGTCGGTGTCGATGTCGGCCACGCGCGCGTAGCCGGAGACGCGGATGAACTCCTCGCCGTGGTTCAGCGTGAGGCTCTTCTCGCCACGGATGGCCAGCAGGCCGTTGGGCAGCACCTCGTGCACGACCACGGTGATGGCGCCCTGCAATGCGTTCTGCTGGGTCGCGGTGTTGGCCGCATCGGCGTTGCGCTTGGCGTCCACGCCGATGTCGGTGTTGAGCGTCTTGCCGCGGAACAGGAAGGGCGAGATCGAGGTGCTGCTGTTCTTGTCGCTGGTCACGCCGCTGCGCTTGCTGGCCTGGGTGGTCTCCTGCAGCACCACGGTCAGCACGTCGCCGGGGCGAAAGGCGCGGCTGTCGGCCGTCAGCGAGGTCACGGTGTCGACCGGCAGCACGCCGCCGGAGACACCGCGCCGCGGACCGCTGACCAGGATCAGCGGCTCCTCGGGCGGCACGGCCGCCTTGGGCGTGGGCGGCAGCGTTTCGCAGCCGGCCAGCAGGGCCAACACGGCCAGCACGGACCAGGTCGGTGTCTTCATGCCATCACTCCCGCAGCCGCGAAGCTGCCTGCCGTCGCCGGGCCCGGTCGCGTGGCCAGGCCACAGGAAAAACCCAGGCGCAGCATGGTTCAGCGGACCGCCTGGGCCAGGCTTTGCAGCATGCTGTCGGCGGCCGACAGCACCTTGGTGTTCATCTCGTAGGTGCGCTGCGCGGCGATCATGTCCACCATCTCCTCGGCCACCTGCACGTTGGAGCCTTCCAGCGAGCCCTGCTTGAGCCGGCCGCGGCCATCCTCGCCGGGGTTGCCCTCGGTGGGGTCGCCACTGGAC
>DATKFT010000297.1:0-4799 GCA_035544335.1 Pseudorhodoferax sp. | reverse complement strand
GGGCGAGTTCGGCCAGTTCGCTGACGGGCAGCGAGGCGAAGGCGCGCGGGTCGTTGAGCACGAGCCGGGCCACGCGTTGTTCGGCCGGTGCCAGCGAAGGCAGGCAGGCGCGGATGCGTTCGAGCATCTCAGCGGCCAAGGGCGTTGCGCGCCGACCGCAGCGTACGAACCCGGCTCGCGGGCCGTGGTCCCGAAGACCGCGGAGCAGGCCCTGCGAGTGCAGCCGCGGGGCCGGCTTCGCCGGACGGCCGGGTGCGCCGCCCCTGCAGGGGCATCGGCCGGCCACACGCAGTGGGCACGGCCACACGGGGTGGGCGTGTCACGCTTCCTCGCTCCAGTAAAAGCCGTCCCTGGCGATCATGGCGCTGGAGGCGCTGGGCCCCCAGGTGCCGGCGGCATAGCCGCGCGGTGCGCGCACGTCGTTCTTCCAGTGCTCCAGCACGGGCTCGACCCAGCGCCAGGCCTCCTCCTGCTCGTCGCTGCGCACGAACAGGTTGAGCCGGCCGTCCAGCACGTCCAGCAGCAGGCGCTCGTAGGCGCCCACGCGTTCGCTGCCGAAGCGCTTGTCGAAGTCCAGGTCCAGCTGCACGGGGGCCAGCTGCTGCGCGCTGCCGCTGCGCTTGCGGCTGGCCTGGCCCTGGGCCATGAGGTGCAGCTCCAGCCCGTCCTTGGGCTGCAGGTTGATGACCAGGCGGTTGAAGCTGCCGATCGGCGCCTCGTAGATCGCGTGTGGCGTGGGCCGGAAATTGACCTCGATGCGTGCATCGCGCGAGGACAGCCGCTTGCCCGTGCGGATGTAGAAGGGCACGCCGGCCCAGCGCCAGTTCTCGATCTCGGTGCGCAGCGCGACGAAGGTCTCGGTGCGGCTTTCCGGATCCACGCCGGGCTCGTCGAGGTAGCCCGGCACGCGCGCGCCATAGGCCGTGCCGGCCTGGTACTGACCGCGCACGGTGTGCAGGCCCAGCGTCTCGGGGTTCCAGCGCTTGAGCGAGCGCAGCACCTTGAGTTTCTCGTCGCGGATGGCGTCGGCGTGCGCGTTGATGGGCGGCTCCATCGCGATCGCACAGACCAGCTGCAGCGCATGGTTCTGCACCATGTCGCGCAGCGCGCCGGTCTGGTCGTAGAAGGCGCCGCGCTTTTCCACGCCCAGGTCTTCGGCGATCGTGATCTGGATGTTGGCGATGTACTCGCGGCGCCAGATCGGCTCGAACAGCGCATTGCCGAAGCGCATCGCGAACAGGTTCTGCACCGAGGGCTTGCCCAGGTAGTGGTCGATGCGGAACACCTGCCTTTCGTTGAGCACGCGGCCCACGGCCTGGTTGATCGCGCGGTTGGACGCCAGGTCGTGGCCCAGCGGTTTTTCCAGCACCACGCGCGTCTTCGGGCCGTTGAGCCCGGCCGCGGCGATCTGCTCGACCACCTGCGTGAACAGGGCCGGCGCCGTGGCCACGTACATCACGACCGAATCGGCATTGCGCGAGAGCAGCTTGTCGGCCAGCGCCGCGTAGTCCTGCGGCTTGGACAGGTCCATGCGCTGGTAGTGCAGCAGCGCGGCAAAGCGCTTGAACTCCTCGGCGCTGGGGCGCTTGTCGCCTTCCACGGCCTCGAAGCGCGCCTCGATCAGGGCGCGGTAGGCGTCGTCGCTGTGGTCGTCGCGCGCCACCCCGATGATGCGGCCGCCCGGCGGCAGCGTGCCGTGGCGGAACGACTGGAACAGTGCAGGCATCAGCTTGCGCCAGGCCAGATCGCCGGTGCCGCCGAAAAGAACGAGGTCGAAGCTCATGGTTTGTTACATGATTAGGTGGGAGGGAATGTAACTTAGTTTCATGCTGGGGCATACTCTGCGCCGCGGTACGGGCACTTCGCAGGCCGGAGTTCCTTCGCGGGCTTGCCTTATCCTCGTACCTGATCCCGCAATTGCCACGCCATCCGACATGACCCAACTCGATGCCCTGAAGTCGTTCACCACCGTGGTTGCCGACACCGGCGACTTCAAACAACTCGACGCCTTCAAGCCCACCGACGCCACGACCAATCCCTCGCTGATCCTCAAGGCCGTGCAGCGGCCCGACTACGCGCCGCTGCTGACCGACACCGTGGCGCGCTTTCGCGGCCGCGCGCTGGACGAGGTCATGGACCGCCTGCTGGTGCGCTTCGGCTGCGAGATCCTCGCCATCATCCCGGGCCGCGTGTCCACCGAGGTCGACGCGCGGCTGAGCTTCGACACCGCGGCCACCGTGGCCCGCGGCGAGCGCCTGATCGCGCTGTACGCGGCCGAAGGCATTGCCAAGGACCGCGTGCTGATCAAGGTGGCCTCCACCTGGGAGGGCATCCAGGCGGCAGCCCAGCTCGAGAAGCAGGGCATCCACACCAACCTCACGCTGCTGTTCTCGTTCTGCCAGGCCGTGGCCTGCGGCGCGGCCGGCGTGCAGCTGATCTCGCCCTTCGTGGGCCGCATCTACGACTGGTACAAGAAGTCCGCAGGCAGCGCCTGGGACGAGGCTGCCAGCAGCGGCGCCAACGATCCGGGCGTGCGCTCGGTGCGCCAGATCTTCGAGTACTACAAGCGCTTCGGCATTGCCACCGAGGTCATGGGCGCGAGCTTTCGCAACGTGGGCCAGATCACGGCGCTGGCTGGCTGCGACCTGCTGACCATCAGCCCCGACCTGCTCGCGCAACTGGCCGCCAGCGAGGCGCCGCTGGTGCGCGCGCTGGATGCCGAGGCCGCGCGCAAGCGCGACCTGGCCCCTGTGCAGTACGACGAAGCGGGCTTCCGCTACGCGCTCAACGAGGACGCCATGGCGACCGAGAAGCTGGCCGAAGGCATCCGCGCGTTCGCGGTGGACGCGGTCAAGCTCGAGCAGCTCATGCAGGCCGCCTGATGGACTGGGCCGGCCGACCGCGCTGCGACGAGTTGCCGGCCTGGGGCCGGCTGCGTGCACTGAGCCAGGCCATGGCCGGTGGTTACGACGTGCGCGCGGCGCTGGCGCAGGATCCAGCGCGCGTGCAACGCTTCGGCCAGCAGGCCCCTGAGCTGTACGCCGACCTGTCCAAGAACTGGATCGACGCGGACACCGAGGACGCGCTGTTCGAGCTGGCCGGCCAGGCGGGCGTGCCGGCCCACCGCGACGCGATGTTCGCGGGCGAGCCCATCAACAACACCGAGCAGCGTGCCGTGCTGCACAGCTTGCTGCGCACGCCGGCGGGCACGCCGCAGGCCACGCCGGGGCTCGACGCCGCGCTGGCCGAGGTGCATGCGACGCTGGACGCCATGCTGGCCTACGCCGAGCAGGTGCGCGCCGACGACGCGATCACCGACGTGGTCAACATCGGCATCGGCGGCTCCGACCTGGGGCCGCAGATGGTGGTGCGCGCGCTGGACGCCTACGGCGCGCCGGGCCGGCGCATGCACTTCGTGAGCAACGTGGACGGCCACGAGCTCGACGGCGTGCTGCGCGGGCTGAAGCCCGGCAACAGCCTGTTCCTGATTGCGTCCAAGACCTTCACGACCGCCGAGACCATGGCCAATGCGCGCAGCGCGCTGGCCTGGTTCCAGCGCAGCGGTGGACAGGACGTGGCGCGCCATTTCGTGGCGTTGTCGAGCAACGTCGAGGCAGCGCGCCAGTTCGGCATCCACCACGTCTTCGGCTTTTGGGACTGGGTGGGTGGCCGCTATTCGCTGTGGTCGGCCATCGGGCTGCCGATCGCGATCGCCGTCGGCGCTGCGCGCTTCCGTGAACTGCTGGCCGGCGCGCATGCGATGGACCGGCATTTCCGCGAGGCGCCGCCACAGGCCAACCTGCCGATGCGGCTGGGCCTGCTGGATGTCTGGTACCGCAACTTCCTGGGCTTCACGAGCCGCAGCATCGCGCCCTACAGCAGTGCGCTGGCCCGGCTGCCGGCCTACCTGCAGCAGCTGGAGATGGAGAGCAACGGCAAGCGCGTGGACCGGCATGGCAGGCCGCTGCCCTTCGGCACCTCGCCGGTGCTGTGGGGCGAACCCGGCACCAACGGCCAGCATGCCTACTTCCAGATGCTGCACCAGGGAACGGATGTGGTGCCCGTGGAGTTCATTGCGGTGCGGGAGGCCGGCCACAGCCTGCCCGGCCACCAGAGCGCGCTGCTGGCCAATGTGCTGGCCCAGGCCCAGGCGCTGCTGCAGGGCCGGCCCGACGCGGGCGGGCACCGCGACTTTCCGGGCAACCGGCCCAGCAGCTTCCTGCTGCTGCAGGCGCTCACGCCGCGCAGCCTGGGCGCATTGATCGCGCTGCAGGAGCACCGCGTGTTCACGAGCGGTTCGGTCTGGGGCATCAACAGCTTCGACCAGTGGGGTGTGGAGCTGGGCAAGGTGCTGGCCCGCGACATCGAGCCGCGCCTGGCCAGCGGCGATGCCGATGGCCTGGACGCGTCCACCGCCAGCCTGTTGCAGCGTTTGCGTACCTGATCCTCCCATGCCAGCTTTGCGCATTTCCATCGAAGGTTCGGCCGATGCCGGCGCGGTGTTCGGCCCCCAGGGCGGAACGCTGGGCCGGGCCGAGCAGAACACCCTGGTGCTGCACGACGCCGAGCGCTCGGTCGACCGCCTGCATGCGCGCGTGGAGTGGCGCGCGAGCGGCTTCGTGTTCATCAACATGGGGCTGAACGCGGCCATCCACAACGGTGCCGTGCTGGGCACCGCCGACGAGGCCCCGCTGGCCGCGGGCGATGTGCTGCGCATCGGCCGCTTCTCGCTGCTGGTGTCGGACGCCGGCGAGCACGAGCTGCCGCTCGAGGACACGTCAGCGCTGTTCGACGACATG
>DATKFT010000296.1:0-2216 GCA_035544335.1 Pseudorhodoferax sp. | reverse complement strand
GTGCCTTCTGCCCCACGATCTTGCCCTTGTTCCACGGGTCGTGGTGGGTCGCGTTTCTTGCAGTTTCCATGATGGTCTCCCATCGAGTTCAGGGACTTGTAGGATGCTCCTGCGCAGCAGCGACCGCCCGGGTTGCCCCCTCTGACAAGCGGGTTGAGGATCAGAGCGTTCCGACTTGCAGTCGCTCCCGGCCAGCTGCGGTCACTTGCCAGGCGGCTTCTAAGGTCAGTTCTCGCTGGCACAGCGGTCGCAGGGACAGCGCCGGGGGAAATGCTGGGAGCCAGCTTCCTACTACGTCCGAGCTTTAGACAATAATTCAATAATCGTTGTATAGTAGATTGATGCAAGAAGCCGATGCCGTCCGATCCCTCGCAGCGCTGGCGCAAGCCCTGCGCCTGCGACTGTTCCGCACCCTGGTCGTCGCCGGCCCCGAGGGCCTGACCCCCGGCGCACTTGCCGAGCATCTGGACGTGGCCGGCAACACGCTGTCGTTCCACCTCAAGGAGCTGACGCATGCCGGCCTGGTGACGCAAGAGAGGCAGGGCCGCAACCTCATCTATCGCGCCTCGTTCGCCACGATGAACGAGCTGCTGGGCTACCTCTCCGAGAACTGCTGCGAGGGCGCAGTGTGCTCGACCACCGACGCGGCGGCGTCCTGCCGCTGCTGAAAGGCTCCCCATGAAGCGCTTCCACGTTCACCTGCACGTCACCGACCTGCACCAGAGCATTGCCTTCTATTCCAAGCTGTTCGCAGCCGAGCCCGCGCGCATCGAAGGCGACTATGCGAAGTGGATGCTGGAAGACCCGCGCCTGAACTTCGCCATCTCCACGCGCGGCGCTGCGCCAGGCGTGAACCACCTGGGCTTTCAGGTGGACGAGGCCGCCGAGCTGGCCGACCTCAAGGACCGCGCCGAAGCGGCCGACCTGGCGCTGCTGGATGAGGGGCAGACGACGTGCTGCTACGCCCGCAGCGACAAACACTGGATCACTGACCCGCAGGGCGTGCCGTGGGAGCACTTCCAGACGCTGGGCAACGTGCCGGTGTTCGGCAAGCCTGCCCCGGCCAAGGCCGCTGCAGCGGCCTGCTGTGCCCCTGTGGCCGTGCCGGCATCCACATCCTGCTGCGGGCCTGCCAAGGCTTGCTGCTGACCGATTTCCCCTGTCCCCAACCACATTCCATGACCTCGACCACCAAGCCGCTGAACGTCCTGTTCCTGTGCACCCACAACTCGGCCCGCAGCATCCTGGCCGAAGCCCTGCTCAACGGCATGGCCGGCGACCGCTTCCGCGCCTTCTCGGCCGGCAGCAGCCCGCGCGACAACCAGCAGCCCAACCCGCTCGCGCTGGAGGCGCTGCAACGGGTCGGCATGTCCACCGAAGGCCTGCGCAGCAAGAACTGGGACGAATTCGCCAAGCCGGACGCGCCGCACATGGACCTCATCATCACCGTGTGCGACAACGCGGCCGGCGAGGTGTGCCCGATCTGGCCAGGCCACCCCGCCACGGCGCATTGGGGCTACGCCGACCCCTCCGAAGTGGAGGGCAATGCCGAAGAGAAGCAGGCCGCGTTCCGCAAGACGCTGCACGCCATCCGCCAGCGCGTCGAGCTGTTCATCAACCTGCCCGCCGCCGCCATCGACAAGCTCTCGATCCAGCAGTCCGCACGCGACCTGGCCAAGCGCTGACCGCGCGCGGCCGACCTCTCCTGCGGCCCTGCCGGGCCGCGTCCCCCGTTCCCTCCAAACAAGGCCCCCGCCATGCTCGCGGCCATCCTGATTTTTCTGTTCACGCTCGTCCTGGTCATCTGGCAACCCCGAGGCCTGGGCATCGGCTGGAGCGCATCGCTCGGCGCCGTGCTGGCCCTGGTCTTCGGCGTGGTGCACCTGGCCGACATCGCCGTGGTGTGGGGCATCGTCTGGAATGCGACGGCCACGTTCGTGGCGGTCATCATCATCAGCCTGCTGCTGGACGAAGCCGGCTTCTTCGAGTGGGCCGCATTGCACGTGGCGCGCTGGGGCGGTGGCAACGGCCGCCGGCTGTTCGCCTTCATCGTGCTGCTGGGAGCGGCCGTGGCCGCGCTATTCGCCAACGATGGCGCGGCGCTGATCCTCACGCCCATCGTCATGGCGATGCTGGTCGCGCTGGGCTTCTCGCCGGCCGCGACCCTGGCCTTCGTGATGGCCGCCGGCTTCATCGCCGACACGGCCAGCTTGCCG
>DATKFT010000295.1:0-6472 GCA_035544335.1 Pseudorhodoferax sp. | reverse complement strand
GCGCCTATGGCTGGTGGTGGGCCGGCCAGCCCCAATCGCTGCCCACGGCCCTGTCGCTGGCCAGCCGCTTCCTGCCCGCCGGTCAGACGCTGCAAACGCGCGACGCGCAGGGCGCGCTGCGCCATGGCGGGCAGATCGCCTGGCTGCGCTGGCAAAGCCCGGCCATGGCGGTCGAACTCAGCGATCTGCAGCTGCGCTGGCAGCTGGGCCCGCTGCTGGAGCGCCGCGTGCAGGTCGACCAGCTGCAGATCGGCCGCCTGCAGCTGACGCCCGGCGCACCCCAGCCCGATCAGCCGCCCGGCGAGCCGCTGCACAGCCTCACGCTGCCCGTGGACATCGAGCTGCCGTTCGCGGTGCGCGAGATCGTCTGGGGCGCCGACCCCGCAGCACCCGCGCTCACCGTGCAGGCGCTGGCCGGCCACTACCGCTATGCAGCCGGCGCCCACCAGCTGCGCCTGGACGGCGTGCAGGTCGCCGATGGCCAGTACCAGGGCCAGGTCACGCTGCAGGGCGCGGCGCCCATGGACATCGACGCGACGCTGCAGGGCCGCGTGGCCGCGCCCATGGCCGAAGGTACGGCACCGCTCGTGGTGCAGGCCCAGGCCCAGGTACGCGGCCAGCTGGCCCAGCCCGATGGGCGCCTGCAGGTCACGGCCCGCGTCGCGCCGGCCGAGGGCGGCGACGAACGCATGCGCGCCGCGCTGGACGCTGAGATCGCGCCCTGGCAGCAGCAGCCCGTGGTGCGTGCGACGGCCGACTTCGCGGGCATCGACGCCGCGCGCTTCTGGCCCGGCGCACCGCGCACCTTGCTGTCGGGTGCGCTGCAGGCCGGCCCCGCGCCCGCTGCGGCACCTGCACCCGACGGCACGGCCACGACCGGCTGGCGCGCGCAGCTGCAGGCCCGCAACGCCGAGCCCGGCCCCTGGGACCGCCAGCGCCTGCCGCTGGACGCCGTCGACGCCACGGTGCACCTGGACGGCCAGGACTGGAGCGTGCCCTCCGCACACCTGGAGCTCGGCAAGGGCCGCATCGACCTGCAGGGCCGCTACAGCCCCGCGCCCGCGCCCTGGCAGATCGAGGCGCGCATCGCGCAGGTGCAGCCTGCACAGCTGCTGTCCACGCTCGACCCCGCACCGGTGTCGGGCCGCGCGACGGCCTCGCAGCAGGACACCACGATCCGCTTCGACGCCGCGCTGCAGGCCGCACCGGTGCCGCGCGGCACCACCGCCGCCGCGCTGCGCGTGGACCAGCTGCAGGCCCGCGGCCAGCTGAACCAGGCCACGCAGCAACTGGTGCTGGACAGCCTGCGCGTCGATGCCGGCGCCGCACGGCTGGACGGCCAGCTGCGTGCGCAACTGGACACACGCGCCGGCGCCGGCCGGCTGAACCTGCAGGCCCCGGGCCTGCAGCTGCGCGCCGACGGCGATCTGGCCGCCACGCGCGGCCAGGCCCAGGCCGCGCTGAAGCTCAACGATGCGGCCGCATTGCAGCGCTGGCTGTCCAGCCTGCCCGGCCTGCAGGACGCCTTCGCCGGCATCACCTTGGCCGGCAACGCGGCGGCAGACCTGCGCTGGCAGGGTGGCTGGGCCACGCTGCAGCAGCAGCTGGCGCAGCCCTCCGTGTCCCAGCCCGGCCTGGCCGTGGACCTCACGCTCAACGCCCCGCGCCTGGACCTGCAGCTGCCCGCCAGTGCCGGCGAGCCCGCCCGGCATGTCGCGCTGCGCAGCCTGAACGCGCGGCTGGACGGCGGCCCGGCCGATGCCCGCCTGGCGCTGGACGGCCAGGCCACGCTGGGCGAGCAGCAGCTGCAGCTGCGCACCCGGGCCAGCGGCGGCATCGCGGCGCGCGACCAATGGCGCCTGGCCCTGTCGGAGCTGCACGCCAGCGCCGCCGGCGTGGCCGGTGGCACCGCCCAACGCCCCTGGCGGCTGGACCTGCAGGCGCCGCTCAGCGCCTCGCTGGGCCGTCCGGCGGGCACGGCCTGGCGGCTGGAAGCCTCGGGCGCGAGCGCCGCCTTGCAGGGCCCCGCGCCCGGCACCGTCCAGCTGCAGTGGCAGCCCCTGCTGCTCGTGCAATCCGACAACCCCGCCAGCCTGCAGCTGCGCGGCAGCGGCCGCATCCTCGGCGTGCCCATGGCCTGGGCCGAGGCGGCGGCCGGCGAGCAGCTGCGCCGTTCCGGCATCACGGGCGACCTGGTGTTCGACGGCGACTGGGACATCGACACCACCGGCCCGCTGCGGGCCACGGCCAAGGTGGCGCGCCGCAGCGGTGACCTGCTCGTGCGTGCTGGCGAATCCGCGCTGGTGCGGCGCATCCAGACGACCGGCACCGGCACACCCAGTGAAACCCGCATCGACGGCGGCCGCCCGGCCGACGCGCCCGGCACGCCGGCCGGCATCCGCCAGGCCGAGCTGAGCCTGCAGGCGCAGGGCCAGGCCGTGCGCGCGCAGCTGCTGTGGAACAGCGAGCGCGCGGGCACGCTGCAGGCGGACGTGAACACCCGGATCGCGCAGGACGGCGCCAGCATCTCCTGGGCCGAGGATGCCCCGCTGTCTGGCCGCCTGGCCGCGCGCGTGCCCAACATCGGCGTGTGGTCCATGTTCGCGCCGCCGGCCTGGCGCATCGACGGCACGCTGGCCGCCGATGCCACGCTGGCCGGCACGCGCAGCGCGCCGCTCTGGCAGGGGCAGCTGTCGGCCGACGGCCTGGCCGTGCGCGCGGCCGTCGAGGGCATCGAGCTCAAGGACGGCCGCCTGCGCGCCCGCCTGCAGGGCCAGCGCCTGCTGCTCGACGAGCTCAGCCTCCAAGGCGGCGCCGCCAGCCGCGCCCGCATCTCGGGACCGGCGGGCAACCTCAGCACGGTGTCCAGCGAGGCCGCGCGCGACGGTGGCGAACTGCGCCTGAGCGGCGAGCTGCGCTGGGACCCGGCAACGGCGGAACAGTCCGGCATCGCCATGGACCTGCAGGCCCAGCTGCGCGCGCTGCGGGTGCTGGTGCGCAGCGACCGCCAGGTCACCGTCTCCGGCCAGGTGCGCGCGGGCATGAACCAGGGCCAGATCCAGGTGCGCGGCGCGTTGACGACCGACCGCGGCGTGATCATCCTGCCCGACGAGACGGCGCCCACGCTGGGCACCGACGTGGCGATCCGCTCGGCCGCCATCGACGCCCAGGCGCGCGAACGCCAGGCCCAGGACAAGGCCAGCGCCGATGCGGCAGCCGCCAAGCAGGCCAAGGCCCAGCCGGCCAAGCCGGCCAAGCCGCCGGACATCGCGCTCAGCCTGGACATGGGCCGCGACTTCGCGGTCCAGGGCCATGGCCTGACCACGCGGCTGGGCGGCAAGATCGACATCACGGCCAATGCCAGCAGTGGCGGCCAGCCGCGCGTGACCGGCGAGATCCAGACCGTGCAGGGGCGCTACCGTGCCTACGGCCAGCAGCTGGACGTCGAATCGGGCGTGGCGCGCTTCAACGGTCCCTACGACAACCCCTCGCTGGACATCCTCGCGATCCGGCCCAACCTGGAGCAAAAGGCCGGCGTGCACGTCACGGGCACGGCGCAGTCGCCACGTGTGGCGCTGTACTCCTCACCGCAGTTGACCGACGCGGAGACCCTGTCCTGGATGCTGCTGGGCCGCTCCACGGCCGGCGGCGGTGCCGAGGCCGCCGTCATGCAGCAGGCCGCGCTGGCCTTGCTGGGCGGCTTCGGCCCCAAGGGCGGCGGCGGCAATTTCGCGAGCCGCTTCGGCCTGGACGAGATCGGCTTCAAGGGCCCGACCACGGGCGACGACGCCAGCGGTTCGGCACTCACGCTGGGCAAGCGCCTGACCGACCAGATCTACGTGACCTACGAAGCCAGCCTGGCCGGCAGCCTCGGAACGCTGTACATCTTCTACGACCTCACGCGCAATCTCGCGCTGCGCGGCCAGGCCGGCCTCAAGAGCGGCGTGGACCTGATCTACACGCTGAGCTACGACTGAAAAGGCCATCGCCGCACACCCCTACAATGCCGCCCGGTCGCTCCTCGTAGTTCAATGGATAGAACGAGTGCCTCCTAAGCGCTAGATACAGGTTCGATTCCTGTCGAGGGGACCAATAAGCTGTTGATTCTGTTGACCAGACAGCAGAACCGGGACAACACCGGGACATGCCAGAGGTCAGCCCCGGCGCGGGCTGATCCAGTGCACCCACAGCCCCCGCATCCACGCGAAGGCGTACAACACCGACACCGCGAAGATGCCCCACTGCTGGGCCTTCCAGCTGGCATAGAACCAGAATGGCTGCCCGATCAGCCCGAAGATGCAGGCCCACTTGCGCCAGGACTCGCGCCGCTCTTGGGAACACCAAGCCGCGAGTGCGCCGAGGATGGGGATTGCGATCTGGTCGAGGGACATGTATGAATTCTCAGTGGTTTTCCGCAGGCCACCAAGCATCCATAGAGCTCCTACCAGTCAGCCGGCTTTCTGATCTTCGTCCCCGGTATTTCGTCGGGGAGCTGGGAAGCGGCAAGGGCGGCGGTGCTGACCTGCCGCATGAAGCTGGCCAAGTGCGCCAGCTCCTTCGACATCGACTTTTTTCGGGGGGATATCACCCCGATGACCTTCTTGGGATGGTGCTGTTTGACGAGGCGCACCGACTCAGCAAGGTCACTGTCACCGGAGATGATGACCGCACAGTCGTACCTGTTTTGCCAAGCATCATTGAGCAGATGGACCGCAAGATTCACATCCGACCCCTTCTCGGTCGTGTCGTAGACCAGCGCGGTCCGATGCCCGTCAATTGGGGCAACCAACCGCTTGGTGACTTCATGCGTGCGGAACTGCCCCTTGATCACCTGGCACTCGGGACAGACGTGCCGGATGGCGCGGAGGAACGCTTGCTGGTGCTGAGACTTGTCTGGATCGCCCGGGGTGGGCGAGACATCGGCTGTGAAGTACTTGATCGCAGTGATCTCGTTGACCGGATCAAGCAACTTCTCGCAAAGAGAACGGATGTTCAGCCACTTATAGGGTGTACCCTTGAGTGCGCCGAAGTAGAGATTGAACCCATCCACGTACACGCTGGTGCGGTGCGCCATCCGGTCTCCGGAAAAAGCAAGGGCCCCAGAAGGGGCCCCGCAGCCCATGTCTGAGACATGGGGGTTGTTGGGAATGAGTTTAACACAAACAAGATTTTGAGAAAACTTGGTGATAAACACGGTGCTGGAATCCGTGGTTCCAGTTTGCTAGGTAGCAAAGCAGCTGCTGAATTTTCCGGAACTATAGAGAACATTCTCGTGCTGTGTTGCGGCGAACGACAGTCGTGATGCACACGATCTCTCCTGCCCATGTGGGCGTAACCGGAGAGACCCTTGAAGAGACGACCAAACAGCCCTAGCGTCCGCGATGACGTGCTTAGAACCTGGTTGATGCAGCCAGCTGATCAGCGGGCGCAGGCCGATGCGGAACGCTTCGTCGACGAAATGTGGTCCAGCGGCCAGCGCATGCACCGGGAAAACCAGAACACCCACCGACAGAACGTCATGGACGTGATCCGCCTGCACATCAAAGCGCTGGCCAGATCGTCAGACGCCTCATAGCGGCGCCGGTCCGGTGTCGTGCATCTTGGCCTCCCCGTGCCGCTCGCTCTCGATGTGCTCGATGCTGTAGATGACCCTGCGCGGCTACGCTATGGGCTTGTTCCCAGCATCCCGCGCTATGACAACCCACCCTTCCAGGGTGATGGAGTTGACGATGGCGAAACGGTACTCGCCGGGCGTGTCGCCATCTTCGATTTCTGCCTCAACGAGCTTGGCCGCGCGCAGGACGGCAATGCAGTCGATGTCGTGCTGGTCTTCTACCCGCATTGGCAGCGATTGCTGCGCTATCGAACGGAGGTAATGCATAGGCATTCGTCCATTTTGCACAACGGGTCGTCCATTTCCTACATCAATTGACGTTTCCCCTAGGGCTTTTTTGCCGATCTCGTAGCTCCGCGGCTTGCCATGGCGCTCGCTGTCAACCACGTTGATGCCGAGCGCCCGCAGCCCCTTCCGCAGCGCCAGCCACTCGTCGGGCGGGATCTCGCCAGCGTCGTGGTTAAGGGCCGCACTCAGGTACACCCGGCCGTCGCCAGTCACCTGCAGATAGGCCACACTCACGAACCGGCTGCGGGCCTCGTAGCTGTCGCCTGGGAGGTAGCGGCGCGCGGTCAGCGCTGTGATTTCTAGGTGCCAGGTCATGGGCTCGGCGCGCTGCACGCGCGCGCATAGTCCTGCAGGGCCAGCAGCTGGGCACGCTCGGTGATCATGGCTGCGCGGAGATCCCAAAGCTCTTGTCGAAAAGCTGCAGGGATTTCGGCGGCTGCAGGGTCCACGCCGGTGGCGGGGGCGGTGCCGGGCAGATCTGCGCCACCGGCGGGTCGGGCTGGACAGGTGGCGGGGATGCGCAGCCGGCCAGGGCCAGCAGCGTCAGCAGCGCGCATGCGGTCGTTCTCG
>DATKFT010000294.1:0-5131 GCA_035544335.1 Pseudorhodoferax sp. | reverse complement strand
CACGCCTTCGATGCCGCGCAGCAGTTCCAGGATACGCGCCTCGTTGCGCAGGCCTGCGCTGCCCTGGCGGGTTGGTCGCAAGGCCTTTCGCACGGCCAGCTGCGGAGGTTCGCCCCATTCCACGTGCGTTACCACGTAAGGCCCGTCCTCGATGAGCACGGACGGCGGAACGGACATCGATGCGGTGGTTGACATGGAAGGCAGCGGCCTCCAGGGTTGGCGCCAAATCAGGCCATGTGTCGCGATCGCAGCAAAGCCAGATGGCTGGGCTGAGGCTCCAACCAAAGGGCACACTCAGCCCGCCTGTACCAGCCCGCCTTCCGATCAGCATGCGCCGAGTCGGCGTCGACCAGCACAGTCGTTGCATCGGCTGTCCAATGCCTGTGGTTGGCGATGCTAGACCGGGTCATCGTTGGTGAGAATCGATGCTTTCTGACAGACTCGGTGAGCTGGCTTCACCAATCGCGTCATGGCGGAAGCCGACCTGCTGCTGCCCAAAGCACCACGCCGGCGCCAGTCCGCACGCACCCATGAGGGCCGCGTGGCGGTCTCGCGCAGCGACCTGTGCTGGTGTTCCGATGGCCTGGAAATCAAGTGCGACTCGGGCCAGACTGTGACGGCCACCTTCACGAAGGACTGCTGCGACCGCGAGGTCATGGCTTGGCGGGCCTGGGAAGGCCAGGGACTGCCCGGCGAGCCGGTGCGTGAGATGCTCATCGAAGCCGTCGAGCGCTGCTTCGGCACGGTGGGGGCGGTGCCGGCTGGCCAGGAACTTGAGTTCTTCAGCGACAACGGCGGGGCCTACATCGCTGCCGACACCCGGGCACTGGCGCGTTCTCTGGGACCCAAGCCCATCAACACGCCCGTGTGCAGCCCGCAGAGCAACGGCATGGCCGAGAGCTTCGTCAACACCTTCAAGCGCGACGACGTCGCTCGCATGGACTTGCGTGAGGCTCGGACGGTGCTCGCGCACCCGCCGGCGGCCTTCGCGCACTTCAACGAGGTGCATCCGCACTCGTCGCTGAAAACGCCTTCGCCTCGGGAGTTCAGGCGGAAGCAGGCCGCAGGGGCTGACCGAGCGCTTTATTGCGATAGGTCGGGGCCGGGAAAACGGGGCAACATCAGTTCTGGTGGACACGAGCATCCTTTGCTCCTATCGCGCTTTCAAGATGCCTTCGCCGGATGCTTACCTTGCGACTGCACCCCAGCCGGATCTGCGCGATGGGCGCGTCGGCTTTTCAGACATGCCCCTGGCGTGCTGGACCTTGAGGCCGCGGAAACCGAAAGCCGGCATCGCGCGGCAAGCCACTCTTTTTGTTTCTTGCTCGGGCTGGCGATGTGATCCATGAGCGAGGACGCGAGCTCAAGTGCCAGGCCGCGCCCCAAACCTTGTGGAACAAAAGCCAAAAAAGGCGTCGAGTTGGGTCGATTTGTCGAACACGGCATCCGCACCGAGCGCAATGCACTGCGCGCGGATCTGTTTGGTTGCGTAGTTGCTCAGCACGATGACGGTGTGTCCAGTTCCGCGCCTGCCGCATGCCCGCAGTACATCGAGCCCGGATCCTTGGCGAAGAAAGAGGTCGATCACGGCGAGCTGCCAGGTGCTGTCCAACCTGTGCAGCACTGCAATTGCGTCCTTGGCGGTCTCGGCGACGGCCATCACTTCCATATCCCCGAGCTCTGCCATGGTCGGGATGAGTGCGGTCCTGATGGTCTTGCTGTCTTCGACGAGAACGGTCTTGATGGTCATGCCCCATTACCACCAAGCTTGCGCCCATCCAATGTAGTCCGCCGTGCCGAGAGCGGGTCATGCAGCCGCTTCCGGCCGGACCCGGCCATCTCATGCGACACCACGGCCGCACTGCGAAAAGGCGTCGCCATGGCGTATTGGCATCGCGACTTGCCGAGGCGCGCCTGGGTCATGCCGCCTCAGCGGCTCGCCCATCGCTGTGATGGTCGATCAGAGCAACTTGCTCGTCGCCCCATTGCGTGAACTCCGAAAGCAACGCGTGGCCGCGCGCGACAGGCGTAGGGACCAAGCGAACGCCATCGCGTGTTGATGTCCCAGGAAGTGGTGTAAGTCTTGATCCCGCAGCGGCCTGCCGTGCCGCGGTCGCTCCTGATGGCGGTGGCCAGCGTGATCCCGGATGGGGTTGAGGTGCGCTACCAACCTGGATCCCTGCGAAGGGAATCACGATGACCAACGTCACTACGGCACTGACCGAGCTTGCGGAGAAGGGAGCGGACATCGACGTGCTGCGCCAGATGGTGCAGTTCATGGCCCAGTGCCTGATGGGGCTGGACGTGGAGGGTTGCTGCGGCGCGGGCTGCGACGAGAAAAAACCTGAGCGGCTGAACAGCCGCAACGGCCACCGCGAACGCACCTGGGGGACCCGAGCCGACTCTGTCGAGTTGAAGATCCCAAAACTGCGCAGGGCAGCTACTTCCCAGATTTCCTGGAGCCCTGGCGCACGGCCGAGAAGGTGCTCACTGCCGTGATCCAGGAGGCCTACGTGCAAGGCATCTCCACCCGCTCGATGGATGACCTGGTCAAGTCGCTGGGCATGAGCGGCGTCTCCAAGAGTCGGGTCAGCCGGCTGTGCGGCGAACTGGACGAGCGGGTCAACGCCTTCCTGGGCCGCCAGATCGAGGGAGACTGGCCCTACCTGTGGATCGACGCGACCTACGTGAAGACGCACGAGGCCGGGCGCATTGTCAGCGTGGCAGTCATGGTGGCCGTAGGGGTGAACACGGACGGGCAGCGCGAGGTGCTCGGCCTGAAGGTGGGCGCCTCGGAAGCTGAGCCGTTCTGGACCGAGTTCCTGCGCAGCCTGAACCGGCGTGGCCTGCGTGGCGTCAAGCTGGTGATCAGCGGCAGCCACGAGGGCATCAAGGCTGCGGCATCGAAGGTCCTGAAGGCGACCTGGCAGCGCTGCCGCGTGCACTTCATGCGCAATGCCCTGGCGCACGCCGGCAAGACCCAGTGACGCATGGTTTCGGCGGCCATCGGCACGGTGTTCGTACAGGAATCGGCCGATGCCGCACGGGTGCAATGGAGGTCGGTGGCCGAGCAGCTCAGCGGCATATTCCCCAAGCTCGGTGCGTTGATGGACGAGGCGGAGAACGACGTGCTGGCCTCCATGACCTTCCCGCGGGCGGACTGGACGCAGATCTTCAGCACCAACCCGCTGGAGCGCCTGAATGCGGAAATCAAGCGGCGCACCAACGTCGTGGGCGTCTTCCCCAGCGACGCGTCCATCGTGCGCCTGGTCGGCGACATGATGCTGGAGCAGAACGACGAATGGTCGCTCAACCCCCGCTACATGCAGCTTGAAGGCCTGCAGGCCCTGAGTGACACTGCGCCCACTCGGCTGTCCGCGTGTGGCACGCTGAGTACCCGTGCATCTCAGCCTGGTCCGGGCTGTCGACCTACACCACGGAATGGGACGCGACCCATTTGTTCGGCCAGATCGGCCTGATCGCTCCCGCCTCGGTCGAGGGTGCCGGTGCGCTTACCCTGGGCAGCACCCCAGGACTCAGCCAGCGGGCCGCTCCGAAAAACCCCCGTGCCGCCCGACCCGCCGTGCAGCATCGACCAGGGCGGACCCGGCCGGCATCGGTCTCGATGCGTAGGCGAGGAAACGGGCCATGGGCAGCTTGGGCAAGGCCTCGGTGCTTCCCAGCTCCCGAAGGCCGTGGCGAAGCTGGCTGCGTGCGATCACGGTGACCGCAAACCCGGACAGCGCGGCGGAAACACAACCCGCCATGCTGCTGCTCTCGAACGCGATCCTCCAGGCCCTCGACGACCTGCCCAGCGCCGAGATCGCCGACTCGCGGTAGACGCAGGGCTCCGGGAACACGGCCAGCGGCAGCGCCTGATCGGGGTCCAGTGTCTGTGCGGACGCAAACGCCCAGACCAGGGGTTCTTCCCAGAGCAGGTCGCCGCCACGGCTGTCCACGCGGCTGCATTGCTTGCCGAAGACGATGTCGAGCTGTCCGCGCTCTTCCTGGTGCAGCAGGTCCGTGGTGATGCCCACCCGCAGCTCGATCGCGGCTTGCGGGTTCCATTGCCGAAAGCGTTCGAGCACGCCCGGCAGCCACGTACCCGCGAAGTCTTCGGATGCGCCCACCCGCACGTGGCCCCGCAGCGGCGTGCCGTTCAGCCTGGCGCGGGCCTGGCGCTCCAGGTCCAGGATGCTGCGGCCGTAGGTGTAGAGCACCTCGCCGGCCTGTGTCAGTTCCTGGCGGCGCGTCGTGCGGACGAGCAACGCGGCATCGACCGTCTGCTCGAGCCGCTTGATGTGCCCGCTGACCGCCGAGGGGGTCAGCGACAGGTGCTCGGCCGCCGTCGCAAAGCTGCCGCTGTCGACGACCTCGACGAAGGTACGCAGAAGCGTCGTGTCCAGCGGTGCGCCCGATGGGGCTGGGTCGGAGACCTGCATTGTGCTCATTTCATCGAGAATCCGATTCGATTATTCATCAATCGTGATGGCTTGTGCACCTACGCTTGGTGTCAATCCTTCACTTCCTTGGTTGCTCCCATGCACCCCTACAAGACGGTTTCGACCCCCATCCTGGACATCGCCTACCTCGAATGGAACCCCCCGGCATCCCGGACGGTGGTTCTGGTGCACGGCTGGCCCGACAGCCCGGCTGCGTGGAACGGCGTCGCGCCGCATCTGGCTGCGCAGGGCTACCGTGTGCTCGCGCCAGCGCTGCGCGGCTTTGCCCCGACACGGTTCAGGAGCCCGTCCACGCCCCGAAGCGGCCAGCTCTCGGCGTTGGGGCGCGACCTGCTGGATTTCATGGATGCCCTTGAATTGCAGCAGCCGGCGCTGGTCGGACACGACTGGGGCGCGCGCGCGGTTGCGAACGCATGCGGCCTGCGCGACGGTGTTGCGTCGGCTCTCGTGATGCTCTCCGTCGGCTACGGGACCAACGATCCACACCAGATGCTGGGCCATGCGCAGGCACGCAACTACTGGTACCACTGGTTCATGGCCACCCCCCGTGGCGAGCGCGCGGTGCGCGAGGAGCGCGAGGCATTCACCCGGCTGATGTGGGATACCTGGGCACCTGCTGGCTGGTATGCGCCCGAAGCGTTCGCCGAGGTACTGCCCTCGTTTCAGGG
>DATKFT010000293.1:0-2867 GCA_035544335.1 Pseudorhodoferax sp. | reverse complement strand
GCGACGATCCCGGCAACGACCTCGTGTCGCGCCCCATGGGCCAGCTGTTCGGCATGAACGTGGCGCGCGTGGCCTTCAAGCGCGGAGCCTATCTGCGCAACTTCGTCTACCGCTTCGCCGAGCTGCTCAGCGACCGGCTGGACCGCAACCTGGTCGCCCGGGCCATGACCGGCCAGGCCAACGACTATGAACTCTAGGCGCACCCTCCGCCTGCGCGCCACGCGCTCCGCCAACCCCCTTGCAGGGCGCAGCGCCAGCGGCCTGGCGAAGCCAGTTCCGCGGCGGCCCTCGCCGGGGTCGCGCCCTGGCTACAGTTTGTGAGCTCACCCCCGCTTCATTCGATGACCATTGCACCCCGCACCCCCCAGATCCAGAGCAAGCTGCCCCAGGTCGGCACCACCATCTTCACGGTCATGTCGGCCCTGGCGGCCGAAAAGAACGCCGTGAACCTGGGCCAGGGCTTTCCCGATTTCGCCTGCGACCCGCTGCTCGTGGACGCCGTGAACCAGGCCATGCGCGACGGCCTGAACCAGTACCCGCCCATGGCCGGCGTGCTGCCGCTGCGCGAGGCCGTGGCCGCCAAGACCGAGGCATTGCACGGCAAGCGCTACAGCGCCTTGGACGAGATCACGATCACGGCCGGCGCCACGCAGGCCATCCTGACCGCGATCCTGGCCATCGTGCGGCCCGGCGACGAGGTCATCGTGCTGGAGCCCTGCTACGACAGCTACATCCCCAACATCGAACTGGCGGGCGGCACCGTGGTGCGCGTGCCGCTGGTGCCGGGCACGTTCCGGCCCGATTTCGACAAGATCTCCGCCGCGCTCTCGCCGCGCACACGCGCGATCCTGATCAACTCGCCGCACAACCCCAGCGCCACGATCTGGTCGGCAGGCGACATGCGCCGTCTGGAAGAACTGCTGGCGCCCACCGACGTGTTCGTGATCAGCGACGAGGTCTACGAGCACATGGTCTACGACGGCCGCGCGCACGAGAGCGCGGCCCGGTTCCCGGGCCTGGCGGCGCGCGCCTTCGTGGTGTCCAGCTTCGGCAAGACCTACCACGTGACGGGCTGGAAGGTCGGCGTCGTCGCGGCGCCCGCACCGCTGACGGCCGAGTTCCGCAAGGTGCACCAGTTCAACGTGTTCACGGTCAACACGCCCGTGCAGCATGGCCTGGCGCGCTACATGGCCGAGCCGCAGCGCTACCTGGCGCTGCCGGCCTTCTACCAGGCCAAGCGCGACCTGTTCCGCGCAGGCCTGGCGAAGACGCGCTTTGCGCTGCTGCCCAGCGAGGGCAGCTTTTTCCAGTGCGTGGACATCTCCGCCGTCAGCGACCTGTCCGAGGCCGAGTTCTGCCAATGGCTGACCAGCGAGATCGGCGTGGCGGCGATCCCCCTGTCGGCCTTCTACGCCGACGGCTTCGACCAGCGCGTGGTGCGTTTTTGCTATGCCAAGGAAGACGCCACGCTGCGCACGGCGCTGGAGCGGCTGGCCCGGCTCTGAACCGTAGGACGCAGCGCACCGCAATGCGCGCTGCGCACCGGCCGACGCGCCGGCGCCGGGGGGCGACCATGGAGGCCATTCCAACTTCCAGGGGGCTGCCATGACACTTTCCACGATCCTGCTCATCGTGCTGATCCTGCTGCTGATCGGCGCCCTGCCGTCCTGGCCGCACAGCCGCAGCTGGGGCTACTACCCCAGCGGCGGCCTGGGCCTGGTGGTGCTGGTCGTCGTGATCCTGCTGCTCATGGGCAGGATCTGATGCCCTGAGGGCCGCCGCCCGCGGCGCACCGGCTGTTGCCGCGGGCGTCGCGCCAGCGCGGCGCGAGAATCGCGGCATGCCCCATGCCGTTTCCCTGCTGCGCGACGTGCGCCGTGCCCGCAGCACCAAGCCCTTCATGGCCCGTGGCGGCTCGCGCCAACCACGCTGCCCGGATTGCCGCCTGCTGTACAGCCACTGCCTGTGCGCGCTGCGCCCGACCGTCTCCACGCGCTCGGGCATGTGTCTCTTGATGGCCGATGCCGAGCCCCTCAAGCCCAGCAACACGGGCTGGCTGATCGCCGACCTCGTGACCGATACCTTCGCGTTCGGCTGGGCACGCACCGAGGTCGATCCCGCGCTGCTGGCCCTGCTGGCCGACCCGCAGTGGCAGCCCTATGTGGTGTTTCCCGGGGAATACACGGCCCCCGAACGCGTCAGGCTTTCGGTGGAGCCGGATCCGATGGCGCCAGCCAAGCGCCCGCTGTTCATCCTGCTGGACGGCACCTGGGCCGAGGCGCGCAAGATGTTCGGCAAGAGCCCCTACCTGGCCACCCTGCCCGTGCTGAGTCTGCAGCCCGACCGCGCCTCGGAGTACAAGCTGCGCCGCTCGCGCCGCAACGACCATTTCTGCACCAGCGAAGTGGCGGCCATGTGCCTGGCGCTGGCAGGCGAGGTGCGGGCCGCGCAGACGCTGGAGGCCTACCTCGACGTGTTCATGCACCACTACCTGCAGGCCAAGAACCAGCAGCCCATCGACCAGGGCGGCCCGGCGCACCAGCGGCTGCGCGAAGCGGTGGAGTTGCCCGCCGCGTCAGCCCCGGCCGCCAGCGTTCCCGCGGTCGCTTGAGTGCTGCAGCAGCGCCTTGGCCGCCTCGATGCGCAGGGCCAGGGCCACGGCCTCGTCGTCCATGACGCGGCGCAGAAAGCGCGCGGGATCGCCGCCGGCATCCAGGGCCTGGGGCTGTGCTGGTGCGGACACAGCAAGCGCTGAGGCCAGCGCGGCCGCCTGCGGCGCTGCCGGCACGGGCCCCTCGTCCACCACCTTCGCCTCCGTACCCTCCGCCGGCCCCGGCACGCCCAGCACCTGCAGTGCGGACTCGAAG
>DATKFT010000292.1:0-5685 GCA_035544335.1 Pseudorhodoferax sp. | reverse complement strand
GAAGGCCGCCAAGCCCGAGGAGCCGGCCGACGCGCAATGGGACAGCCCCTATGGCCGCGGCCGGCCGGGCTGGCACATCGAATGCTCGGCCATGAGCTGCACGCTGCTGGGCGAGACCTTCGACCTGCACGGCGGCGGCGCCGACCTGCAGTTTCCGCACCACGAGAACGAGATCGCGCAGAGCGAAGGCGCGAGCGGCCAGCCACTGGCCCACTTCTGGGTGCACAACGGCTTCGTGCGCGTGGACAACGAGAAGATGTCCAAGAGCCTGGGCAACTTCTTCACGATCCGCGACGTGCTCAAGAAGTACGACGCCGAGACGCTGCGCTTCTTCATGGTGCGCACCCACTACCGCAGCCCGCTGAACTACAGCGACGCGCACCTGGACGACGCGCGCAGCGCGCTGCGCCGCCTGTACACGGCGCTGGAGTCCGTCACGCCGGCACCGCTCGCCGAGATCGACTGGGCCCAGCCGCATGCGGCGCGCTTCAAGGCCGCGATGGACGAGGACTTCGGCACGCCCGAGGCGGTGGCCGTGCTGTTCGACCTGGCGGCCGAGGTCAACCGCACGCGCTCGGCCGCGACCGCCGGCCTGCTCAAGGCGCTGGCCGGCACGCTGGGCCTGCTGCAGGGCGATCC
Organism: Pseudorhodoferax sp.; assembly: GCA_035544335.1. Lineage (GTDB taxonomy): Bacteria > Pseudomonadota > Gammaproteobacteria > Burkholderiales > Burkholderiaceae_C > Pseudorhodoferax. The sequence goes on along the minus strand of DATKFT010000292.1, from coordinate 5,046 downwards.
GGTCGCGTTCAAGCGCTGGCGCGCCGCGGAGACGGCTGCGGACCCGTCCGCGGACCTGGCGCCCGAAGCCATCGCCGCGGCCATCGCCGCGCGTGCCGCGGCCAAGGCCGCCAAGGACTTCGCCGAAGCCGACCGCATCCGCAAGAGCCTGCTGGAGCAGGGCGTGGTGCTCAAGGACACGCCCGCCGGGACCACCTGGGAGGCCGCGCAGTGAGGGTGGTCTTCCTGGTGCCGCGCGCCGGCGCGGCAGGGGGATCCCATGGCTGCTAGGGCCCGCAAGATCGCCGACCTGCCCGTGGTGAAGGTCTACACGCCGGACTACTGGCAGGACGCCTGCCGCCATCTGGTGCGCAAGGACCGCGTCATGAAGCGGCTGATCCCGCAGTTCGGCGACGCCTGCCTGGAGACGCGCGGCGATGCCTTCATCACGCTGGCGCGCAGCATCGTCGGCCAGCAGGTCTCGGTGAAGGCCGCGCAGACCGTCTGGGACCGCTTCGCGCTGCTGCCGCGCCAGTTCACGCCGGCCAGCGTGCTCAAGCTCAAGGTCGACGACATGCGCGCGGCCGGCCTGTCGGCCCGCAAGGTCGAGTACCTGGTCGACCTCGCGCTGCACTTCGAGTCCGGCGCACTGCATGTGCGCGACTGGCATGCGATGGAGGACGAGGCCATCATCGCCGAGCTGGTGGCGATCCGCGGCATCGGCCGCTGGACGGCCGAGATGTTCCTGATCTTTCACCTCATGCGGCCCAACGTGCTGCCGCTGGACGACATCGGCCTCGTCAATGGCGTGAGCCAGAACTACTTTTCCGGTGACCCGGTGAGCCGCAGCGATCTGCGCGAGGTGGCAGCCGCCTGGGCCCCCTTTGCCAGCGTGGCCACTTGGTATATTTGGCGATCGCTCGACCCGCTGCCGGTCGGCTACTGAACCCTGAAGGAGAACGGCGTTGCCCAAACGAACCTTCCTTGACTTCGAACAACCCATCGCGGACCTCGAGACCAAGATCGAAGAGCTGCGCTACGTGCAAACCGAGTCGGCGGTCGACATCTCGGAAGAGATCGACCAGCTTGGCAAGAAGAGCCTGCAGCTGACCAAGGACATCTACGGCGTGCTGACGCCGTGGCAGATCACCAAGATCGCGCGCCATGCCGAGCGACCTTACACGCTGGACTACGTGCACGAGATCTTCACGGACTTCGTGGAGCTGCACGGCGACCGGCATTTCTCGGACGACCTGTCCATCGTCGGCGGCCTGGCGCGCTTCAACGGCCACGCCTGCATGGTGCTGGGCCACCAGAAGGGGCGCGACACCAAGGAGCGTGCGCTGCGCAACTTCGGCATGACCAAGCCCGAGGGCTACCGCAAGGCCCTGCGGCTCATGAAGACGGCCGAGAAGTTCAAGCTGCCCGTGTTCACCTTCGTCGACACGCCCGGCGCCTACCCCGGCATCGATGCCGAGGAGCGCGGCCAGTCCGAAGCCATCGGCCGCAACATCTTCGAGATGGCGCAGCTCGAGGTGCCCATCATCACCACCATCATCGGCGAGGGCGGTTCCGGCGGTGCGCTGGCCATCGCCGTGGCCGACCAGGTGCTGATGCTGCAGTACTCCATCTATTCGGTCATCAGCCCCGAGGGCTGCGCCTCCATCCTCTGGAAGACCTCCGAGCGTGCGCAGGATGCGGCCGATGCGCTGGGCATCACGGCGCACCGGCTCAAGGCCCTGGGCCTGATCGACAAGATCGTCAACGAGCCCGTGGGCGGCGCGCACCGCGACCACAAGCAGATGGCCGCGTTCTTGAAGCGCGGCCTCAATGACGCCTTCCGCCAGGTCAGCGACCTCAAGGCCCGCGAACTCGTGGACCGGCGCTACGAGCGGCTGCAGAGCTACGGCCGCTTCAACGACACCAAGGCCGACAAGTAGGCCATCCCATGGCAACTGCCGCACCGCTGCATGTGAGCCGCGGCCTGGAACGCCTGCCGCTGCTGTGCGCCGCGGGCCGCCCGTTGCCCGAGGGGCTGCAGCGCTTTTACTTCCTGCGCCACGGGCAGACTGCGCGCAACGCACTGCGTGTGTTCCAGAGCATCGAAGAGCCGCTCAACGCGACCGGCCTCGCCCAGGCCGAGCAGGCCGCCATGCTGCTGGCCGACGAGCTGGCGGGCAGCCCGCAGGTGCACATCGTGTGCAGCGACGCGCCGCGCGCGCTGGCCACGGCCCGCGCCGTGGCGCGCCGGCTGGCCCGCGAGGAACGTCCGCATGCGGGCCTGCGCGAACGCCATTTCGGCGCCCTGATCGGCAGCTCGTCGGCCAACATCGATTGGGACTGCGCGCCCGAGGGCGGCGAGACGCTGGACCAGTTCGTGGCGCGCAGCCTGGCAGCGCTGGCCGAGGCCGTGGCCCATCCCGCGCCGGTCGTGGTGGTCGCCCATGGCGGCACGCTGCATGTGCTGGCCTGCGCGCTGGGCGTCGTGCTGGACGCCGGGCTGCTCGCCAATGCCACGCCGCTGCGCTTCGACCGTGCAGGCGAGGGCTGGGCCGTCACGCGGCTCGGCACTGCCGCCGCGGTCGACGCTGCGCCGAATCTCGCCTGAGCGTCTGCACCGGGGCCATGGTCGTGACCACGGGCCTGTACCTGTTCGACACGGCCATCGGCCGCTGCGGCATCGGTTGGGGGCCGCGTGGCATCGCGTCCGTGCAACTGCCCGATCGCAGTGAAACGCGCCTGCTGGCCCGGCTGCGCCTGCGTCTGCCGGACGCTCCCCTCGCGCCGCCGCCCGACGCTGTGCGCATTGCGGCCGAACGCACGACCGCGCTGCTGGCCGGTGTGCAGGACGACCTGCTGGACATTGCGCTCGACATGGACGGCGTCGCCCCCTTCCACCAGCGCGTCTACGAACGCGCCCGCGCGATCCCGCCGGGCCGCACCATGACCTATGGCGAGCTGGCGGCCGACATCGGCGAGCCGGGTGCCGCGCGCGCGGTGGGCCAGGCCCTGGGCCTCAACCCGTTCGCGCCCATCGTGCCCTGCCACCGCATCCTCGCGGCCGGCGCGCGCTCGGGCGGCTTCTCGGCGCCCGGTGGCGTGGACACCAAGCTGCGCATGCTGCTGGCCGAGCATGCCGCGTTCGGCGAACCCGGCCTGTTCGACTGATCAGGAAAATTTGGGCGCGCGCTTCTCGATGAAGGCGCGCACGGCCTCCTCGTGGTCCGCCGTCTTGTGTGCGATGGCCTGGTAGCCGGCCGACATTTCCAGCAAGGACTCCAGCGTGCTGCCCTGGCCTTCGCGCAGCAGCCGTTTGGTCATGCGCAGCACGCCGCCCGGGTTGGCCGCGATCTTGGCCGCCAGCGCGCGCGCTTCGGCCATGAGCGCCTCGGCCGGCACCACGCGCGAGACCAGACCGCAGGCCAGCGCCTGCTGGGCGCTCAGCGCCTCGCCCGTGAAGGCCATCTCGGCGGCCTTGGACATGCCGACGGCGCGCGGCAGCAGCCAGGCGCCGCCGTCGCCCGGCACGATGCCGACCTTCACGAAGCTCTCGGCGAAGCTGGCGTTCTCCGAGGCGATGCGGATGTCGCACATGCAGGTCAGGTCCAGGCCGGCGCCGATGGCCGGGCCGTTGACGGCGCAGATGGTCGGCACGTCCAGGTTGTAGAGCGCCTTGGGGATGCGCTGGATGCCGTTGCGGTACTCCTCGCGGATCACCTCGGGCGACAGCGCATCGCCGAAGAAGCGCTGCATGTCCTTGACGTTGCCGCCCGAGCTGAACACGGGGCCGGTGCCCGTGATGATCACGGCGCGTACCGAGGTGTCGCGGCGGATCGCGTCGCAGGCCTGCACGAACTCGTCGACAGCCGTGTTGCCGGTCAGCGCGTTGCGCGTTTCCGGCTGGTTCATGGTCAGGATCAGGATGGCGCCGTCGCGCTCGGTGGTCAGAAAGCTCATGGATGTCTCGCGGTTCAGTGGAGATCGGTGGCGGCTCGGATCGTATCGAGCACGAGCGCATTGCCGCTGTCCAGGTGGTGACGGCCGGCCACGCCGTGCCAGTAGGACTCGCTGCCAGCCGCCTGGCGCCAGGCGTGCAGACGGCGCGTGAAGAGCTGCAGGTCGAACTCGGCCGTGAAGCCGATCGCGCCGTGGATGGCGTGGGCCATGCTGGCGACCTCCAGCGCGGCCTCGCTCGCGCGCGCCTTGGCAACGGCCACCTGGAGCCGCCCGGGCACGAGCTCGGTGGCACGGGAGCCGAGCTGGGCGGCCGTACGGGCGGCGGACACATGCTCGGCCATCTGGGCCAGTTGGTGCTGGATCGCCTGGAACTTGCCGATGGGCCGGCCGAACTGCTGGCGTTCGTTGGCATAGGCCAGCGTGCGGTCGAAGGCCGCGCGCAAGGCGCCGGCCAGCTGGGCCGCGTACAGGCTGGCCTGCAGCAGGCGCAGTTCCTGCGCGTCGCCCGTCACCGGTGTACCGGCCTCCCAGGCTGTTGCAGGCCAGCGCAGCGCCACGTCGAGCACGAAACCGGCCGGCTGGTCCTGGGCTGCGGCCCTGGGCAGCAGGCGCAGTGCACTGCCGCGCGCGACCAGCACCTGGTCGGCCACGCGGCCCGTGCGCACGAGCGGGCAGACCAGGTCGCCGGCCTGGTCCTCGGCTTCGGCGAACACGGTGCTGCCGCGCGGCACGGCGACACCGGCGCGTGCCAGCCAGCCGCGTGCGAGCACGGTCTCGCCCAGTGGCACGGCCACGGCATGTGTTCCGCACAGGCTCAGCACGCCGAAGACCTCGTGCAGCGCGAGGCCCGCGCCGCCTTGGGCTTCGGGCACCAGCGCGTCGGCGAAGCCGGCCTCCTCGATGGCCTGCCAGAGCGCGCGGTGGTCGCCGCCGGCTTCGATGGCGCGCACGGCGTCGGGCGTGGACAGGTCGCGCAGCAGCTGTGCGACCGCGTCGGTGAACAGATCGTCCATGGTCTGCAGTCCCTTTCAGCGCAGCCCGAGGCCGCGCGCGATCATGCCGCGCAGGATCTCGCGCGTGCCGCCACGCAGCGAGAACGAGGGCGCGACC
>DATKFT010000291.1:0-2784 GCA_035544335.1 Pseudorhodoferax sp. | reverse complement strand
GGCGTGGCGGGACTGCCATGCTGCGCGAGGTAGGCCGGCGAGGCCACGAGCACGCGCCGGTTGTCGGGCACCAGCGGCAGCGCGACCTGCGAGGGCGCGTCGGGCGCGCCGTAGCGGATCGCGAGGTCCACGGGCGTGCGCACGAGGTCGCTGTTGCGGTCCTCCAGGTGCAGCCGCAAGGACAGACGCGGGTGGCGCTGCTGGAATTCCTCGAGCCAGGGCAGCAGCACATGGCGGCCCAGATCCGAAGGCAGGGCCAGCTGCAGCTCGCCGTGCAGCGCCTGGTGCTGGGCCTGGGCGGCGGCGCGCGCCTCCTGCAGCGATTGCAGGGCCTGGCGCACATGCGGGAGCAGCCGTTCGCCTTCGGCCGAGGGGCGCAGGCTGCGCGTGCTGCGCACGAACAGCGGCACGCCCCACTCCGCCTCCATGCGCTTGACCGCCGCGCTGGCCGCGGCCGGCGACCAGTCCAGTGCACGCGCTGCGGCGCTCAGGCCGCCGAGTTCGGCCGCGCGCACCAGCAGTTCGAGGTCGGCGATGCGGGTCATCGTTCGATTTTCTTTGAAAGTGATTCAGGGCACAGCCGCTGGCTCTTGCGCAGCGTCCGCAGCACACTGCCACATCCGTTCCAGCTTTCTGAAAGACCGCCATGCAAGCCATCGCCTACCAGACCGCCCTGCCGATCAGCGACCCGCGCGCGCTGCAGGACGTGAGCCTGCCCGACCCGACGCCGGGCCCGCACGACCTGCTCGTGGAGGTGCGGGCCATCGCCGTCAACCCCGTGGACACCAAGGTGCGCGCCAGCACGAATGCCGAGCCGGGCGGCTGGAAGGTGCTGGGCTGGGACGCCGTGGGCCAGGTGCGCGCCGTGGGCAGCGCCGTGACGCTGTTCCAGCCGGGCCAGCGTGTCTGGTACGCGGGCGCCATCAACCGCCCGGGTGCCAACGCCGAGCTGCACCTGGTGGACGAGCGCATCGCCGCGCTGGCGCCGACCAGCCTGGCCGACGCCGATGCCGCCGCGCTGCCGCTGACGGCCATCACGGCCTGGGAGCTGCTGTTCGACCGGCTGGGCATCGCGCGCGACACGGCGGCCAAGGGCGACAGCCTGCTGGTCGTGGGCGCGGCCGGCGGCGTGGGCTCCATCCTCGTGCAGCTGGCGCGCCGGCTGACCGGACTGAACATCATCGCCACGGCCTCGCGGCCCGAGACGCAGGACTGGGTGCGCGCGCTCGGCGCCCACCATGTGATCGACCACAGCCAGCCGCTCGCGCAGGCGCTCCAGGACGCCGGCCTGCCCGCGCCGCGCTATGTGGTGGGCCTCACGCAGACCGACCGGCACTTCGCGCAGATCGCCGAGCTGATCGCGCCGCAGGGCCGCTTCGGCCTCATCGACGACCCCAAGCCGGGCAGCATCGACATCTCCCTGCTCAAGCGCAAGGCCGTCTCGCTGCACTGGGAGCTGATGTTCACGCGCTCGCTGTTCCAGACGCCCGACATGGTCGAGCAGCACCGGCTGCTGACCGAGGTCGCCCGCCTCGTGGATGCCGGCGTGCTGCGCACCACGCTTGGTGCGCACTACGGCCGCATCCATGCCGAGAACCTGCGCCGGGCCCACGCCCACATCGAGAGCGGCGCGGCGCGCGGCAAGATCGTGCTGGAAGGTTTCTGACCGCCGCCGGTGTTTGACGCGGATCAAACACCGGCCCGGTCATGGCGTCGGCCCTGGACTGGGGCATGCCTGCGCGCCGACAATGCCGCACGCGCATGGCCATCCACCCCCACCCGCTGCTGCATGCCGGACCCAGCGCCGGCTTCGACCAGCCTTTCGAGATGCTGCAGGCCTGCCATGCGCGCATGGAGCGCTCGCTGGACCTGCTGGAACGCCTGGGCCGCCACCTGCATGACAAAGGCTGCGACGCCCAGGCCCGCAGCGCCGCCGCCGATGTGCTGCGCTACTTCGACATCGCCGCGCCACTGCACCACCAGGACGAGGAGCTGCATGTGCTGCCCCAGCTGCGCGCGCAGGGCCAGGCCGGCCTGGCCGCGCGGCTGCGCGCCGACCACCAGGTCATGGAACACGACTGGGCACGGCTGCGCCCGGATCTGCTGGCCGTGGCGGACAGCCGGCTGGACGGGCGCGCGCTGGCGGCCGCAGTCCTGCGCTGGACCCGGTTCGCAGCGCTGTACCGCCGGCACCTGGCCGCCGAAGAGGCGCGGGTCTTTCCGGCCGCCAGCGCCGCCCTCACGCCGGCGCAGCAGCAGGCCATGGGCGAGGAAATGGCCGCGCGGCGCGGCGCACCGCCCCCACGCTGAGCGCCAGCCCGCCCAGGCACCCCTGCTCCGGCAACCGACTCAGGAGATCGGCTCAGGCCGCCTGCGTCGACTGCGGCAGCAGGCGCTGCAGCCATTCGCGCTGCGCCGCCGCGTACTCCTGTTCCCAGCGCGCGATCAGCTCGGCCGCGGGCGGCACGTCGCGCAGCACGCCGATGCCCTGGCCACAGCCCCAAATCTCCTTCCAGGCCTTGGGTTTCTGGCGGTCGGAGCCGAAATCCATCTTGGAGGGATCGCTGGTGGGCAGCGCATCCGGGTCCATGCCGGCATTGCGGATCGAGGGCTTGAGGTAGTTGCCGTGCACGCCCGTGATCAGGTTGGTGTGCACGATGTCCTTGGCGCTGCTGTCCACGATCATCCGCTTGTAGCCTTCGGCCGCGTTGGCCTCCTGGGTTGCGATGAAGGCCGAGCCGATGTAGGCCAGGTCGGCGCCCAGGGTCTGCGCGGCCAGGATGG
>DATKFT010000290.1:0-13032 GCA_035544335.1 Pseudorhodoferax sp. | reverse complement strand
GCAGCCGCAAGGCCCCACGCATCGACCCCGAGCCGCTGGAGTTCTTCCTGTGCTACCGCGACCGCCAGCACATCCCGGCCAAGGTGCGCGTGTTCGCCGACCACGTGGCCGAGGCGCTGCGCGAGCACCCGGACCTGCAGGCGCCTAGCAGGCCACGCTGAACGCGATGGTCGTCACCCCGTCCGCGCTCAGCGCGGCCACGCTGCCGCCATGCATGCGCGCCACGGCCTTGACGATGGCCAGCCCCAGGCCATGGCCGTGGTGGCCGCCGCTGTCGTGGCGCGCGGGGTCCACGCGGTAGAAGCGGTCGAACAGCCGCGGCAGGTGTTCGGGCGCGATCGGCGCGCCCGGGTTGCGCACGGCGATCCAGAGCGCGCCACCCTGCGGCGTGATCGCGACCGCGAGCCGCGCGCCGGGCGCCGCATGCTGGATCGCGTTGTGCAGCAGGTTGGACAGCGCGCGCCGGAACAGCGCGGTGTCCAGCGGCGCACGGGCCTCCTGGTCGCCTTCGATGGCCACCGTGCCGCCGCTTTCGTCGAGCACGAACTCGAAGAACTCGATGGTCTTGGCCACCTCGTCGGCCACGCGCGTGTCCACGAGCCCGGTGGCCGCCTCGCCCTGGTCGGCACGGGCCAGGAACAGCATGTCGTTGACGATGGAGCGCAGGCGTTCGAGCTCTTCGAGGTTGGACTGCAGCGTCTCCTGGAACTCGGGCGCGCTGCGCTCGCGCGACAAGGCCACCTGGGTGCCGCCGATCAGGTTGGCCAGCGGCGTGCGCAGCTCGTGCGCCACGTCGGCGTTGAAGGCTTCGAGCTGCTGGTAGGCCTCCTCGAGCCGGCCCAGCGCGCCGTTGAAGGCCTGCGCGAGGTCCGAGAGCTCGACCGGCAGGTCCGCCAGGTGCAGGCGCTGCGACAGCGTGCGCGGCCGCAGCGCCTGTGCCTCGTCCGACAGCTGCACGAGCGGGCGCAGGCCCAGGCGCGCGACCCAGTGGCCCAGCAGCGTGACCAGCACCGTCGCGCCCAGGCCCACGAGCACGAGCGCGGCCAGAAAGCTGCGCAGCGTGTGCGCGAACGGCGCGGTGGCGATGCCCGCGATCAGCCGCACGGCCGGCCGCTCGCCGAGCGGCGGGATGTGCTGCGACAGCGTGCGGAAGGCCTGGTGGTTCTCGGGCAGCACGATGCGGCCGGCGCCATCGCCCTCCTGGCTGAAACGCTCGAAGGCGTCCAGCCCCTTGCCGTACTGGAAGCGCGGATCGTCGCTGAGCACCCAGAAGCGCACGCGGCTGTCGGCCGGGGTCATCGCGTCCATGCGGGTCTGCACGCGCGCCCAGCGCTCGGTGTCGGCCACATGGGCGATCGAGTAGGCCGTGTTCTGCAGGTTGGCGCGCAGCTCGTCGTCCTGGTGCGCCGTGAGCTCGCGGTCCAGCACCTGGTAGAGCACGGCGCCGACCAGCGCGAAGGCCGCGAGCGCGGCCAGCGCGAACATGCCGGCCAGGCGGCGCGTGATCGAACGTGCCGCCGGTGGCGTTGGGGCCGCGCTCACGCCGCCTCCCCGTCCCGCACCTCCATCACATAGCCCATGCCGCGCACCGTGTGCAGCAGCCGCGGCGCGAAGCCCGTGTCGATCTTGGTGCGCAAGCGCTTGATCGCGACCTCGACGATGTTGGTGTTGCTGTCGAAGTTCATGTCCCAGACCAGCTCGGCGATCGCGGTCTTGGACAGGATCTCGCCCTGGCGGCGCGCCAGCACCGCGAGCAGCGCGAACTCCTTGGCCGTGAGGTCGATGCGCGTGCCGCCGCGCCAGGCCTTGCGCGCGAGCAGGTCGACCTGCAGGTTGGCTATTCTGAGCTGCATCGGCTCCTGCGTGCGGCCGCGCCGCTGCAGCGCCTGCAGCCGGGCGAGCAGCTCGAGGAAGGAGAAGGGCTTGACCAGGTAGTCGTCGGCACCGTCGTGCAGGCCCTTGATGCGGTCTTCCACGCGGTCGCGCGCGGTCAGCATGATGACGGGCGTCTGCTTGACCTGGCGCAGCGCGCGCAGCAGCGAGAAGCCGTCGATGCCGGGCAGCATGGCGTCCAGCACGATCACGTCGTAGTCGTGCACCATGGCCAGGTGCTGGCCGTCGATGCCGTCGCGCGCCACGTCGACCGCGCAGCCCTGCTCGGTCAGGCCCTTGTGCAGGTAGTCGGCCGTCTTGGGTTCGTCGTCGACGATCAGGATCTTCATGGGCTGCACCTGGAGTGACATGGCGCGCTCCTCAATGCACGTCGGCCGCCGGCAGCACGCGCTGCGCCCTGCGTTCCCGACGCGCGGCCTTGCGCGCCTCGAACCAGTAGTGTGCACGGTCCAGGTACAGGTAGACCACGGGCGTCGTGAACAGCGTGAGCATCTGCGACAGGATCAGCCCGCCCACCATGGCATAGCCCAGCGGCCGGCGCAGTTCCGAGCCCGAGCCGTGGCCCAGCATGAGCGGCAGGCCCGACAGCAGCGCGCACATGGTCGTCATCATGATCGGGCGAAAGCGCAGCAGGCAGGCCTGGTAGATCGCCTCCTGTGGCGCCATGCCGTGCTCGCGCTCGGCCGTCAGCGCGAAGTCGATCATCATGATGCCGTTCTTCTTGACGATGCCGATCAGCAGGATGATGCCGATCAGCGCGATCACGGTCAGCTCGTAGCCGCCCGCCATCAGGATCAAGAGCGCGCCGACGCCGGCCGAGGGCAGGGTCGAGAGGATGGTCAGCGGGTGGATGTAGCTCTCGTAGAGCAGGCCCAGCACGATGTAGACCGCCACCAGCGCGGCCGCGATCAAATAGGGCTGGCTGGCCAGCGAGTCCTGGAAGGCCTGGGCCGTGCCCTGGAACGAGCCGGTCAGCGCGGTCGGCAGGCCCATCTCGGCCTGGGCCTTGTTGATCGCGTCGACCGCATCGCCGAGCGCCGCGCCACGCGCGAGGTTGAACGAGATCGTGACGGCCGGGAACTGGCCCTGGTGGGCGATCGACAGGTAGGCCGTCTTGTTGGTGTCGATCTTCACGAAGGTCGACAGCGGCACCTGCTGGCCCGTGACGGGCGAAGTCAGGTAGAGCTTGCTGAACAAAGCCGGGTCCTGCTGCAGTGCGGGCGTGACCTCCAGCACCACGTGGTAGCTGTTGATCTGCGTGTAGTACTGCGCGACCTGGCGCTGGCCGATTGCGTCGTAGATGGTCGCGTCGATGAGCGCGGGCGAGATCCCCATGCTGGAGGCGCGGTCGCGGTCGATGGTCAGGGTGGCCGTGGCCGCGGCGTTCTGCAGGTCGCTGGCCACGTCGCGCAGCTGCGGGATCTGCTGGAAGCGTGCGAGCAGCCTGGGCGCCCAGGCGGTCAGCTCGTCGAGGTTGGCATCGGTGATGGTGTACTGGTACTGCGTGCGCGAGGCGCGGCCGCCGACGCGGATGTCCTGGCCGGCCTGCAGGAACAGGTTGGCACCCTGCACCTGGGCCAGCTGGGGCCGCAGCCGCGCGATGATCTCGTCGGCCGTGGCCGTGCGGCCCTCGTCCAGGGGCTTCAAGCTGATGAAGAAGTTGCCGGTGTTGTAGGTGGATGCGCTGCCGTTCATGCCGAAGCCGGTCACGTCGGGGTCCTTGCGCACGATGTCGGCGAGCTGCAGCATGCGGCGGTTCATGGCCGCGAACGAGGAGTCCTGCGACGACTCGGCAAAGCCCGAGATGAAGCCCGTGTCCTGCTGCGGGAAGAAGCCCTTGGGGATCAGCACGAACAGAACGCCCGTCAGCACCAGCGTGGCGAAGAACACCATCAGCGTGATGAACTGGTGGTCCAGCACCACGTGCAGGCCGCGCTTGTAGCCGGCCAGCATGTGGTCGAAGCCGCGCTCGAACAGCTGGTAGAGCCTGCCGTGCCGCGTGGCATGCTCGTTCTTGAGAAAGCGCGAGCACAGCATGGGCGTCAGCGTGAGCGAGATCACGACCGAGACGAAGATGGTCAGCGTGACCGTGACCGCGAACTCGCGGAACAGCCGGCCCACGATGCCTCCCATCAGCAGCAGCGGGATGAACACCGCCACCAGCGAGACCGAGATCGAGACGATCGTGAAGCCGATCTCGCCCGCGCCCTTGAGCGCGGCCTCCAGCGGCGCCATGCCTTCCTCGACGTAGCGGTAGATGTTCTCGAGCATCACGATGGCGTCGTCCACGACGAAGCCGACCGAGATCGTGAGCGCCATCAGCGACAGGTTGTCCAGGCTGAAGCCCGCCAGGACCATGGCGCCGGCCGTGCCGCACAGCGCCAGCGGCACCGTCACACTGGGGATCAGCGTGGCCGGCAGGTTGCGCAGGAACACGAAGATCACCAGCACCACGAGCGCGATGGTCAGCACCAGCGTGAACTCCACGTCGTGCACCGAGGCGCGGATGGTCTGCGTGCGGTCGACCAGCGTGTTGACCTCCACCGTGGGCGGGATCGAGGCCTTGAGCCGCGGCAGCGCGGCCTTGATGCGGTCCACCGTGTCGATCACGTTGGCGCCGGGCTGCTTGGTGATGGCCAGGATGATGCCGCGGCCGTTCTGCAGCGTGTTCTCCTTGGGCGCGCCGGCGCCCGCGTAGGCCCAACCTGCGATCTTGCTGTTCTCGGCCGCGTCCACGGCCACGCCGATGTCGCGCACGCGGATGGCCGCGCCGTTCTTGTAGGCCAGGATCACGTCGTTCCAGGGTGCGGCCTTGAGCAGCTGGTCGTTGGTGTAGACCGTGAAGCTCTGGTCGTGGCCGTCCAGCGTGCCCTTGGGCTGGTTCACGGTGGCGCTGGCGACCACGGTGCGCACATCCTCCAGGCTCATGCCCAGCGCGGCGATCTTGGCCGGGTCGACCTGGATGCGCACGGCGGGCTTCTGCTGGCCGCCCAGGTTCACGAGGCCCACGCCCGCGATCTGCGAGATCTGCTGCGCGAGGATGTTGTCGGCGTAGTCGTTGGTCTCGATCAGCGGCAGCGTCTGCGATTGCACGGCCAGGATCAGGATGGGCGCGTCGGCCGGGTTGACCTTGCGGTAGCTCGGCGGGCTGGGCAGGTTGGCCGGCAGCTGGCCCGTGGCGGCGTTGATGGCCGACTGCACGTCGAGCGCGGCCGCGTCGATGCCGCGGTCCAGGTCGAACTGCAGCGTGATCTGGGTCGAGCCCAGGCCGCTGATCGAGGTCATCTGCGAGAGCCCGGCGATCAGCGAGAACTGGCGCTCCAGCGGCTGGGCCACGTTGGAGGCCATGGTCTCGGGGTTGGCGCCGGGCAGGTTGGCCGAGACCTGGATGGTCGGGAAGTCCACCTGCGGCAGCGGCGCCACGGGCAGCAGCGGGAACACCGCGATGCCCACGAGCAGGATGGCCAGCGCCAGCAGCGTGGTGCCGATCGGGCGCCGGATGAAGCCGGCCGAGATGTTCATTTGCCGGCCCCTGTGGCGGTCCCGGTCCCGGCCGCGCCCTCGGCCTTGGCGCTGCGGATGGTCGCGCCGGGCTTGAGCTTGTACTGGCCGTCGACGACGACCTGCTGGCCGGCGCTCAGGCCCTGGGCGATGACGGCCACGCCGTCCTGGATGTCGGCCACCGTGACGGGCTGCGGCTGCACGGTCTTGCCGTCGGCCTCGACCACGTAGACGTAGGTGCCGCTCTGGCCGCGCTGCACGGCCGGCGCGGGGATGGTCAGCGCATCGGCGCGGTCGCCGAGCAGCAGGCGCACGTTCACGTACTGGCCCGGCCACAGCGCATGCTCGGGGTTCGGGAACAGGCCCTTGAGCTGCACCGTGCCGTTGGCGGTGTCGATCTGGTTGTTCAGCAGCGTGAGCTTGCCCGTGCCCAGCACCCCGGTGCCCGTGCGCGGCAGCGCCTGCACCACGAGCGCCTGGCGGCGCGCGGCGGCCGCATGGATGGCGCGGTTCACGTCCTGGAAGGCCTCCTCGGGCAGCGTGAACACCACGGTGATCGGGTCGATCTGGTTGATGACGACCAGGCCCTGGGTGTCGGTGGCGTGCACGATGTTGCCCACGTCGACCAGGCGCGCGCCCACGCGGCCGCCGATGGGCGCCGTGATCGTCGCGTAGCTGAGCTGCACCTGGGCGTAGCCGATCTGTGCTTCGTCGGTCTGCACGGCGGCCTCGAGCTGCGCGACCAGCGCCTTCTGCGTGTCCAGCTGCTGCTGCGTGGCGGCGTCCTCGCGGATCAACTGCGTGTAGCGCGCCAGGTCGGCGCGCGCGTTGGCCAGGCTGGCCTGGTCCTTGGCCCTGGCGGCCTGGGCCTGCGCGAGCTGGGCCTGCAGCGCGCGCGCATCGAGGTGGGCCAGCAGCTGGCCGGCCTTGACGTCCTGGCCCTCAGTGAAACCGATCCTGTCGAGCTGGCCGTCGATGCGGGCCTTCACGGTCACGCTCTGCGTGGCCGCGACGGTGCCGATGCCGCTGCGGTAGATGGGCATGGCCCGCTGCTGCACGGTGGCCAGCGTGGCGACGACCGCCGGCGCGGCGGGAGATGCGGGTGCGTCGGCCGCGCGGGCGCCGGGGTGCAGACCGGCCAGGCCGGCGAGCACGAGCGCGGCCAGCGTGCCGGTGGCCGCCAGCAGCCTGTGCTGGCGCAATGTGAAGGGGACGGTGCGCATGGGGAAAGGCTCCTGTGTCGGTGCCGTGGTTGCGGTGGCGCGGTTTCGGTCGCGTGGGTGCGGTGGCGTGGCTGCGGCCTCACTGCGGCGCCGTTGTCGCAGCGGCGGCAGCCGGGGCGTCGGCCGCGGTCCAGCCGCCGCCCGTGGCGGCGACCAGGCCCACGCTGGCGGCCAGCTGCCGGCCGCGCAGCTGCACGTCGGCGCGCTGGTTGGTCAGCGACAGCGTCTGGGCCGTCACGACCGCGAGGTAGTTGGCCGTGCCGCCGCGGTACTGCGCGAGCGCGAGCCGCTCGGCGGCCTGGCCGGCACGCACGGCCTGCGCCTGGTAGCCGGCCTCGCGCTCCAGCACCGTGAGCGTCGCGAGGTTGTCCTCGACCTGCTGGAAACCGGCCAGCACGGTCTGCTTGTAGGTGGCGGCCGCCGCGTCGTAGGCGGCGATGGCCTGGGCGTCGCGCGCATCGCGCAGGCCGCCGTCGAACAGGGTCTGCGCGAGCGCGGCGCCGAGCGACCAGACCCGGCTGGGCGTGTCGAACAGGCTGGCCAGGCTGGCGGCGCTGAAGCCCCCGCCCGCGCTGAGCACGAGGTTGGGGTAGTGGGCCGCGCGCGCCACGCCGATGGCCGCGTTGGCGGTGGCCACGCGGCGTTCGGCGGCGGCGATGTCGGGCCGGCGCTCGAGCAGCTGCGAGGGCAGGCCGGCCGGCGTGGCCGGCAGCACGGCGCGGAAAGCCGGCATCGGCGCCAGGCTGAACTGCGCGGGCGCACGGCCGGTCAGCACGGCGATGGCGTGCTCCAGCAGCGCGCGCGAGGCATCCAGGTCGGTCGCGGCGGCCTGGGCGCTCGCGAGCTGGCTCTCGGCCAGCGCCACGTCGGAGGCCAGCGCAACGCCGGCCGCGCGCTGGGCCTGCGTGAGCCGCAGCGCGCGCGCGTAGGCCGCGGTGGTGGCCGCGTAGAGGTCGCGCAGCTGGTCGGTGGTGCGCAGCTGCAGGTAGTCCTGCACCAGCGCGGCCTGGATGCTCAGGTGCGCGCCGGCCAGGTCGAATGCAGAGGCCTGGGCGCCGGCCTCGCCCGATTCGATGCTGCGGCGCACGCCGCCCCAGAGGTCGGGCGCCCAGCTGGCGGACAGGCCCAGCTGGTCGGTGCTGCCGGTCCGGACCTGGCCGCTGCTGTTGCTGCGCGCGCGCGCCACGCCGGCATTGGCGCCGACGGTGGGGTAGAGCCCGGCACGGGCCTGCTGCGCGAGCGCCTGGGACTGGCGGTACTGCGCCTCGGCCACGCGCAGATCCTGGTTGGCGCGCTCGGCGTCCTGGACCAGTGCGTTCAGCGTGGTATCGCCATAGGCCTGCCACCAGGGCTGGCGGCTGTCGGCGGCCTGCGGTTCGGCGGTTTTCCAGTCGCCGGCCTGCTGGGCTTCCTTGTAGGCCGCCGGCAGGTCCAGCGTGGGCCGCACATAGTCGGGTCCCACGGCGCAGGACGCGAGCAGCGCGCAGGCGGCCAGCAGCGCGGCGGTGGAGCGGGGCGGGAGCAGCATGGCTTGACTCTAGGACCCGCTGCGGGCCGCCACGCTGTCATGCAGCTGACCGTTCTGTCAGCTTGGGGGCCGGCCGGTCAGCGCCGCGGGCTGCCCTGGCGGCTGCGCACCTGGTTGCCCGAACCGATCTGCGACTCGCGGTCGCTGCGGCTCGCGGGCGAGCGCTGCGACTGGTGGACCTGGGTGGCGCCGCCCGGCGTGGGCTGGTTGCGGTCGTTGGCGACCTTGCCGTGGGCCTGGGCCTTGGGATCGCCGTCCATGTCGCTGCGCGTGGAAGAGGGCTTCTTGGACATCGTTGCTCCTTGCATGGGTCATGGCCCCGGAAAGGCCCGGGGTTGCTTGCAGCGTGCGCACCGCCGACCGGCACGCGTGTAGGAGACGACCGCAAGACCAGCGGGCGTCGTCGCCGCGTCCGCTGGCACGCCTGCCCATGCCCGGCGCCACGCACGGTCATGCCTGTCGTCCATACTGCGGGCCATGGGTGCCGCGGCGCCCGCCGCCATGCTCAAACGCAAAACCCTCCGGACGCTCACGAAGCTCTTCACGCAGGGCCTGGCGCCGCTGCTGCGTGCCACGCAGGCGCCCCGCCAGCGCAAGGCCTCGGCCAAGCCCAAGCCCCAGCCCAAACCGGCCGGCCGTGCCAAGGCGAGCGGCCTGCGGACCCAGGCCCGGCCCGCGGCCAAGCCAGTGGCGCGTGCAGCCGCCGCGGGGCGCTGGGTCAAGGGCCTGGCGATCTCCCCGGCCGGCGCACGCCGCTACCGGCTGTTCCTGCCGCCGGGGCCGCGTGCGGGCACGCCCATGCCCTTGCTGCTCATGCTGCACGGCTGCGACCAGGACGCCGCCAGCTTCGCGGCCAGCACGCGGATGCACCAGATCGCGGCGCGCGAGGGTTTCGCGGTGCTGTTCCCCGAGCAGGACCGGCTGGCCAACGTGAACGGCTGCTGGAACTGGTTCGCCACACGCAACGGCCAGGCCCAGGCCGAGGTGAGCCTGCTGATGCAGATGGTCGCCCAGGCCTGCACGCTGTACGGCGCCGACCGCGCGCGTGTCGCCATTGCGGGCCTGTCGGCCGGTGCCAGCATGGCGGCACTGGTCGCCACCCGGCATCCGGGGCGCTTCCAGGCCGTGGCCATGCATTCGGGCGTGCCACCGGGCGCGGCCCGCTCGGGCATGGGCGCGCTGGCGGCGATGTCCGGCCACGCCCCCCGCCGGCCACGGCCGAACGAGGCGCTGCCCGCGGCCACGCCCTGGCCTGCGTTGCTGGTCCTGCACGGCAGCGACGACCGCGTGGTGCACCTCCGCAATGCACACCTGGCCGTGCAGGCCTGGTCCGAGGCCGCCGGTGCGCAGGCCCAGGCCCCGCGCGCCGTGCAGCGCGGCAGCCGCCATCCGATGCAGGTCACCGACCACGTCGCGGCCGGGCGCAACGTGGCCAGGCTCGTGGAAATCGCCTCACTCGGCCATGCCTGGAGCGGCGGCGTGGCCTCGCAGGCCTATGGCGATCCGCGGGGGCCGGATGCATCGCGCCTGCTGTGGGCCTTCGTGCGCGAACAGCTGCGCACAGTGGTCTGAGGAGGGCGTCGGCCGATCTGGGAAGGCCCGCAGAACCACCCCGGCGTCACCAGACGGGCCGGTTCGTGGCGCCGTCTTCCGCGCCGCTGCGGAAAGGCCAGGGCCTGTTCACACGACAGGCCCTAGGGCATGCCGGCCTGCGGCGCGCCGCAGAACTCCAGGAAGGCGTCCAGTTCGGTGGATTTGTCGAACACTGCGTCGGCGCCCAGCGCAAGGCAGCGCGCGCGGATGTTCACGTCCGCGTAGTTGGTCAGCACCACGGCACGCTGCCCCGCGCTGCGGCCGCGGCAGGCCCGCAGCACGCCCAGGCCCGAGCCCTCGCGCAGGAACAGGTCGATGACCGCGAGCCGCCAGCCTGCCGGATGGCTGCGCAGCCAGGCGGCTGCATCGCCCTCGGTTTCGGCCCAGGCGATGACCTGCATGTCGACGAGCTCCTCCAACGCCACGACAAGGTTCTCGCGGATCAGGGCGTTGTCTTCGACCAGGAAGACGGCCTGCGGAGCGGTGGCGGCGGCCATGCCCGCATGGTGCGCATGCCCGGCCGTCCACGACACCGCCGACGCACCCGGTTGGACGTAGGACGCCGCCGCAGTGCCTGCCTGTGCCTACCGGGATGCCATCGCGCTGGCGATGGCCTGGCCCAGGGCCGGCTGGTCGAAGGGCTTGGCGAGCCGGACGGCCTGGAACGGCAGGCTGGTGGGCAGTTCGGCATAGCCGGTGGCCAGCACCACGGCCAGCTGCGGCCGCAACTGCATCGCCGCCGCGATGAGCTGGGCCCCCGTCATGCGCGGCATCACGTGGTCGCTCACGAGCAGGT
Organism: Pseudorhodoferax sp.; assembly: GCA_035544335.1. Classification (GTDB taxonomy): domain Bacteria; phylum Pseudomonadota; class Gammaproteobacteria; order Burkholderiales; family Burkholderiaceae_C; genus Pseudorhodoferax. The sequence continues at coordinate 2,498 of DATKFT010000290.1, read as the reverse complement.
CGATGTCCGGCTCGGCCTGCAGCGTGCGCAGGGCCTCCTCGGCCGAAGCAGCCTGCAGCACCGCATGGCCCAGCTCCTCGAGCAGGGCCACCGTGTTCGCCAGCACCAGCGGGTCGTCGTCCACGGCCAGCACCCGCAGCATCCGCGTGCTGGCCGGCTCGGTGGCCTCGCGCTCGGGCGGGTCCGGCTCCGCGCCGGCCGCGGCCACCGGCAGCCACAGCGTGGCCGTCGTGCCTTCGCCGGGCGTGCTGTGCAGCGCAAAGCGGCCGCCGGACTGCGCGGCCAGGCCATGCACCATGGCGAGGCCCAGCCCGGTTCCCTTGCCGGCCCCCTTGGTCGTGAAGAAGGGCTCGGCCGCGCGCGCCAATGTCGCCGCGTCCATGCCGCTGCCGTTGTCGACCACAGCCACGCGCACGTAGCGCCCGGGCGCCAGCGTGCCGCCGGCAGCGACCTCTTCCTCCTGCGCCTGCACGAGCAGGCGGCCGCCTTCGGGCATCGCATCGCGCGCATTGACCGCCAGGTTCAATAGCGCCAGCTCGAGCTGGTTGGCGTCCACGCGCACGGGATGCAGGGTCAGCGGAAACTCGGTCTGCAGCTGCACCATGCTGCCCAGGCTGCGCGCCAGCAGGCCGGCCATGCCGTCGACCAGGGCCGGCAGGTGCACGACGGTGGGCTTGAGATCCTGGCGCCGTGCGAACGCCAGCATGCGCTGGGTCAGTGCCGCGCCGCGCCGCGCTGCGTTGAGCGCGTTGTCGATCAGCTGCGCCACCTTGGGATCCTCGGGCAGGCGGCGCTTGACCAGGCTCAGGCTGGACAGCACCACCATGAGCAGGTTGTTGAAATCGTGCGCGACACCGCCCGTGAGCTGGCCGATGGCGTCGAGCTTCTGCGACTGGAACAAGGCCTCGCGCGCCTGCTCCAGCGCCTGCCGGGCCGCGTGCTGGGCCGTCACGTCGCGCGTGATCTTGGCAAAGCCGATGGTGCGGCCGTCCTCGTCGTGGATCGGGTCGATCACGACGTGGGCGCGGAATTCGCTGCCGTCCTTGCGCACGCGCCAGCCTTCGGCCTCGAAGCGGCCCTCGCGCGCGGCCGTCGCCAGGGCCGCGGCCGGCTCGCCATGCGCGCGGTCCTCGGCCCGGTAGAAGCGCGAGAAATGCGTGCCGATGACCTCGCCCGCGCTGTAGCCCTTGATGCGCTGGGCACCGGCGTTCCAGCTGGCGATCAGGCCGGTGGCGTCCAGCATGTAGATCGCGTAGTCGGTCACGCCTTGCACCAGCAGGCGGAACTGCGCCTCGCTGCGGCGCAGGTTCTCCTCGGCGGCGCGGCGCTCGCTGAGGTCGCGCGTGACCTTGGCGTAGCCGATCATGGCGCCGTCCTCGCCGCGGATGGGCTCGATGAGCACATGGGCCCAGAAGCGCGTGCCGTCCTTGCGCACGCGCCAGCCTTCGGCCTCGAAGCGGCCCTGCGTGGCGGCCGTCACGAGCGCGCGCGCCGGCATGCCGGCGCGGCTGTCTTCCTCGGTGTAGAAGCGCGAGAAGCTGTGCCCCACGATCTCGGCCGGCAGGTAGCCCTTGAGCCGCTGCGCGCCGGGATTCCAGCTGACCACCATGCCCTCGGGGTCCAGCATGTAGATCGCACAGTCGCTGACCGACTCCACGAGCAGGCGGTAGCGCATCTCGTCGCCAAGCTGTGCGAGTTGCAAGGGTGGGGTGGCCGATTTGCGCATGGGGCGGACAAATGCCGCGCGACTATAGCCAACTGTGCCAACGCGCCGCCGGATTCAACAACAAGGCGCGGCGCCGTCTGACAGACGGCCGGCGCAACCGATGGACTCTGCGCCCCGGGGCCGCCTGGCGGCGAGGCAACATGCCACCGTGCGCACGCAGACACGCCAAGGCGCAGGAACGAAAAACGGGCCGAAAGGCCCGTTCTTGCTGGTGATCTGGTGGAGAGGAGGTCAACACGGCCCGCATGGTCGGGCGCCGCATTGCCGATGGCAAGCTGTCCGACGGGTTCACCGTCCGCGATGTGGTGCGCAAGCAATGGGCCGGCGTCACCACCACGATGCACGCCGAGGGCGCGCTGGCCACGCTGGAGGACCACGGATGGATTCAGGGCATGGAGCCGGACAACACGGTCGGGCGCCCCACGACACGCTACTACGTCAACCCCCAGGTTGTGGGAGGTGTGCGATGACCAGTTGGACCGAGCGCGCCGAGGCCTACTTTTTGGAAAGGGGTCAGTACCCCACTGCCAAAACTGACGAAACCCCCATTTCGTCAGTTTCGTCAGTACCACCCCGGGGCCTTTCTGAAAACACGCATGGGGTTTCGCCAGTTTCGTCAGTAGGGGTGGTGGCCCTTTTTGAGACTCGCATGCTTGCTGAGGAGCTGATGAAGGCAGCAATGGCGGCATGCGACCACCACGGCGACGGCGACCAGGCCCGGGCCGACATGCGCGCCGACATCCAGGACACGCCCGCCCACCTTCGCGCCGAT